>NZ_JBEXSH010000011.1:0-34431 GCF_040613555.1 Streptomyces sp. NPDC006265 | reverse complement strand
ATCCGACCGGCGGCACCTACACGCTGACCTTCGACGGACAGACCACCGCCGGCATCCCCTACACGACGCTACGGGCCTGTTTGACGGAGGTCCCGTACCGGTCGGCGCTGGTCTCGCCGAGGTCGAAGGAGGCGAGGGCCTCCACGGTCCTCTTCGCCCCGGTCGCTCCCTTGCCCGCCTCCGCCGTGAGCGCGTCCAGCAGTTGCAGGGAGCGGCGGGCGAGGGCGAGGCGTCCGGTGTCGGCGGTCTGGTCGAGGCCGAGGAAGGAGGCGTGGGCCTCCAACTGGTGCACCAGGTCCGCCGCGTGGTCCCGGTGGGCGCGGGCGGCCTCGATGATCTGGCGGGCGAACTGGTTGACCATCCTGCCGCGCCGCAGGGCGGGTGCCTTGTGTCCGAAGACCGTCTCGAAGCGCTGCCGCGCCGTGTCCCAGTTCGACTCGGCGGGCAGCGGCTGGCTGCGCAGCGCGTCATGGTCCTTGATCGCGGACAGTTCGGGAGCGGGGTCGAGTACGGTGCCGCCGCGCACCCACACCCGGTCGTCCATCTCGGCGAAGGCCGCGACGACCAGCCGGCCGAGGAAGTCGGGCAGGCCGCGCGGGTCCGGCTTGTCCGTCCAGTCGGTCAGGGTGATCAGGGACAGGTCCCCCGTTACGCCCTGGGCGCTGGCGAGCCGGCGGAAGTGGTCGGCCCAGTAGCGGGACAGCTCGAAGTACGCCTCCTTCTGCTGTCCGAGCCGCAGGGGGCCCGCGATCCGCTGCATGAGCTTGCGGTCGGCGGCCGGGACCTCCACTCGCCCGTCACGCGCCTCGGCGGCGGCCCGCACATGGGTGAACACCTTGCGGGTGTCGGCGGATTTGACGGCAGTACCGGTGCCGTCGGGGTCGAGGTCGGGGTGCGCCGGGTACTGGTGGGCGAGCAGCCTGCCCGCGACGTGCCGGATGCCGTCGTGCAGGCTCTGCCCGAAGGACAGGGTGAGGCCGTCCACGTCGGGCAGCGCGACGAGGTGGTCGTCGAAGTCGGGCACGACGTCGGCGGCCTGCTTCTGGGCGAGCCCGTACGCCTGCTTGAAGGCGCCCTTGACCTGCTTGAGCAGAGCCTCACGCTGGGTTTCGAGGAGGCCCTTGGCGCGGCTGCGGTTGTCGGCGTTGAGGTGGCCGGCGTACTGGGTGTCGAAGCGGTGCTCGTCGGCGAGGGCCTTGTCGATGACGACGAGACGCCGGAAGTCGGCGAAGCGCTGCGCGGACAGATGGGCGGGCAGCCAGGCGACGATACGGGACCGCTCGCCCTGCTGGCGTTCGCGCAGCCGCCGGATGCGGTTGACGTCCTCGACGGGCCCCCACTCCCCCTCGTCGAAGGGGAGGTCTATGGCGATACGCCAGCGGCCGTCCTCCTGCGGCATCAGGTCGTGGTCGGGCAGCTCGTCCTCGTCGGCGACGTTGCCGAACACGATCTCGGCGGTGCGGGAGGTGCCGCGCCAGGTGAAGCTGAGCTGGTCGCTCAACTGCCCGTGTTCGACGCCCAGTTCCTCGGACAGCAGCCGCCGGGCGAGGGCGACCCGGTTACCGGGGTTGTCGTTGACCTGGGCGTTGGCGATGACGGAGTCGACGTCGACGCCGGAAAGTTCCAAGCGCACACCCGGGTTGGCGTCGGTTCCGGTTTCCTTGATCTCGGGGAACCGGGCCGCCCACTCGGCGACCTTGTTCTTGATGATGCCGACCTCGGCGCCCGGGATGGGCGCGAGGACCGACCCGTGGTTGAGGGCGCCGAGCCGCCGGATGGTCAGCTCGGCCAGGGAGGGCACGCTGGGCGCGAGCGCGGACAGCAGCAGGGTGCACACGAGCCGGTTGTCGCCGACGAACATGCGGCAGCGGTTGGCGCGCTGCGGGTCGGTGACGGCCTCGGGCCGGTTGACGTACTGTTCGACGTCGTCCTCGGTGATGTCGTGCGAGCTGAGGAGGTAGGGCCGAAGCTTGGTCCTGTACAGCTTGTCGGCGGCCTCGAAGACGACCTTCAGGCTGTCGGTGAACGGCTTGTCGCCGCCTTTCGCGATCACCGGGTAGAGGTCGCCGACGGGGATGAGCTGCCCGAGGCGGATCTCGTTGCGATGGTCGGCGAGGAGTTCACCCATCAGCTTCAGACCAGTACGGGAGCGCTGCAGGGCGGAGGAGATGTGGACGAGGGTGTCCATGAACGCCGGCGAGAACGGGTACGTCAGCCGGAAGGACTCCGCGTCCGCGCCGGTGCTTCCCTTCTCCGAGCCGAGGAGGGTGTCCCAGACCTGGGTGCCGACGCGCTTGGTCTGTTCGAAGGCCGCGTCGACGAGCCGTTCCGCCTCGGCATCCTTCGGCTTGAGGATGCGCGCGTGAGCGATCTGCGGGAGGTTGCGGTCCTCCAGGGTGATCTTGTCGAACCGGCCGGAGGCCAGGTTCAGGGTGTCCTGGATGGAGGCTTCCGCCGCGCCGGACACCTCTTCGCCGACGAGTTCACGCAGGTCGCGCTGGCGGGCGATGAACGACACCACGGGAATGGCACGTCGGGCGTCGCCGCCCTCCACGAAGTTCGTGATCTTGCTTGCTTCACGGGCCACGAACTTCTGCTCGTGGATGAGGGTCGCGAGCCAGAGGATCAGCTCGTCAAGGAACAGGATCAGTCCGTCGTAGCCGAGTGACTTGGCGTGTTCGGCGATGACGGACAGACCGGCGTCCAGGGAGATGAAGCCGTGCTCGTTCTCGGCGGCGTTCTTGGCGAAGCCGGGGAAGAGGTTGGTGCCGGCGTCGTTGACCAGCTTGGCGCGCAGCTCGGCCGGGGTGGAGGGATTGCGGAGGTTGAGCGGGGTGCCCCCCTCGTGGTTCTCCTCTGCGGCGAGGGCGGTGTCGAGGAGCTGTGGGGTCCAGGCGAAGCCCTCACCCCACTCGTCCGTTTCGCCGTCGCCCGCGTCGCCGCCGCCCAGGCCGCGGATGACCGCCTCGTCACCGTAGGTGGCCCGGTTGGCCCGGATGTCGGCGAAGAGGGAGTCGGTCCGGTACACCTGCGGGGTCGGCGCGTCCGGGTGCAGCTTCTTGACGTGCGTGACGTACCCGCCCAGCACCCGCTGTTCGAGGGCCTTGGCACCGAGCATGTGGTACGGCACGAGCAGGAACCTCTTGCCGTCCGTGGTCAGCCACTCGTGCTTGGTCAGCACCGGGTCGAACTCGGTACGGGCACGGGCGGCCGGATCGCCGCTGAGCAACGCGTACAGCACGGCCATGAAGTGCGACTTACCGGAACCGAACGAGCCGTGCAGGTAGGCCGCCTTGGAACGGTGCCCGTCGAGCGAGGACTTGATGAGCGCCAGCGCCTCGTCGAAGTTCTCCAGCAGCCGCTCGGTGACCACGTAGTCCTTGAGCGCGTTCCGGGCGCCTTCAGGGGTCGTCGCCTCGGCGAGGGACAGCACGAAGTCCGAGGTGGAGATGTTCTCCTTGATGTCGATGACATCGCGGAGGAGGGGCGGCTGGGCCATTGCGGGTCTCGCTCTCCCTGACGGTGTTCGGTGCTGCTGTTCGTACTCGGTGCCGTGCGGGGTCCGCCGCCGAGGCCCGAGGCCGGCTCGGGCGGTGGGGCGGGGCTCAGGGGTACGGATGGCCGGTGCGGCGGGCCGGCTGTCCTGGCCGGCGGCGCGGGCGAATCCGGTCATGCGGTGACCGGACGGGAACCGCACTCACGGCGTCGGCCGGGTCACGGTAGACGGGTTCGCGGCGTCTGCACTGTTCGTCCCCCTCGTACTGAACGTCACCCGTACGGCCTGCGCATAGCACCCTACATCCGTACCCCCATCGCCCCCGTGCCGTACACCCTCACGCACCGTTCGTGCGGGCCCTCCCCCTCCCAGCCGTGATCACTGCGGCCGCCAGCGCCCTGACCGGTAGGCGTCCAGCAGGTGCCGGCTCGCGACCGTGAAGGGGTGGTCGGGGCCCAGGCCGCGTTCCCGCCGCTCGACGACGTCGGTCATCAGCTCGATCCCCTCCTCCACGTGTCCGAGCGCGGCCCGGGTCCGGGACAGGAGCTGCCGGGCGGCGAGCACGATCGGATACTCCGGCCCGAAGCGCCGCGCATACGTCTCGGCGACCCCCCGGATCTCACGGTCCGCCTCCTCGAAGCGGCCCAGGAGGTACAGCGCCCACGCGTGGTTGTGCCGGGCGCCCAGTGTCACGGTGTGGTCGGGGCCGAGGGACCGATCGCATTCCGACGGCAGCGTGAGCAGTGTGCCGCCTTCCTCGGTGACCACTTCGGCGGCGGGCAGCATCTCCAGCAGGCTGGCACGGGCCCGCAGGGTCAGGGGATGCGCGGGGCCCAGCACCGAGCGCCGCCCGGCGACGGTGTCGCGGAGCAGCGCGACGGATTCCTCGCGTCTGCCGAGGTTCGCCAGCACGAGCTGGAGGCCGTAGCCGCTGTCCATGGTGTCGGGGTCGTGGGCGCCGAACAGTCGCTCCTGGGCGTCCCGGACGGCGCGGAGCGCCGCTTCGGCTTCGGCGTATCTGCCCAGCCGGAACAGTGCCCGTCCTGCCCGGGAGCGGGCGGCGAGGACCGTACGGTGGTCCGCGCCGAGGAGTCGCTGCGCGAGGTCCGCCGCGCTTCGGGCGGTCTCCCAGGCGGAGAGGTAGTCACCGGTCCGGTGCAGGGCGACCGACAGCCGCGTCGCGACGGCCAGGGCGTCGGCGGTGGACGGCCCGCCGACGTGCCTCAGCAGGGTCAGCGCGTGAGGCACCAGCAGGCGCAGTCCGGGGTCGTGCGGCCCCGCGTCGGGTGTGCCGGGAACCGCCGCGTCGAGCAGCCGGACGGCCGTCGTGTCGAGGGCGGGCACCAGGTCGGCGGGGGTCGCCGCCAAGACGCTGTCGAGCAGGATGCCGTGACTCTGTACGCAGCGCGCGCCGGCGGCGTCGACCAACTCGGACAGCGACTGGTCGAGGAGGACCCTGAGGGCTGTCTCGGTCCGGGCACGAGGCAGTACGGCGCCGATGTCGGCGTGGTTGAGCAGCGTCAGCGGCAGCGGCTCGGCGGCGAACCGGGCCAGCAGTCTGAGCAGGGCCGCCGCTTCGGGCAGCCCGCGCACTTCGAACGCGTCGAGGGTCAGCTGCCAGGTCAGGCCGACCAGATGCCGGGGGTCCGCTTCGGACAGGGCGTCGGCTCCCCGGTCGATCAGCCGGACCCGTTCGTCTCCGTCGAGCTGGTCCGCGTAGGTGTCCATCGTCCAGGGGTCGATGACCTGGTGGGAGAGGAAGCCGCCCGCCAGGCTGAGGGCGAGGGGCAGCCGACCGAGCCGGTCTGCGATCCGCGCCGCCTGCTCGGTCGTTCCGCTGTGCGGTGCGAGATCGCGCAGCACGAGCGCGGCGTCGTCCCGGGGCAGTACGCCGATGTGCTGCAGCTCGGCGCCCGGCCACCACCGGGCCGCCGCTCGCCGTGTGGTCACCAGGACGGTGCCTCGGGGACTGGTGCGCAGCCAGTCCCCGTCCCGCAGGATCTCCGGCTCGTCGGTGTTGTCCAGGACCAGTAACCAGGGTTCGGCGGAACGGTCGAGATACGTCCAGACGAGATCGGCGGCAGGCCTGAGGCCGTTGCGTGCGGCGAGCAGTTCACCGTCGCCCGCCCCTCGGTCGGCCGCGACGGCGAGCATGCCGGCGCGCAGGCTCGCACGGTCGGAGGCGTTGACCCACAGGCCCACCCGCCCCTGTTCTCCGGTGACCTCCTGGAACAAGGCGCAGGCGACCGCCGTCTTGCCCGAGCCGCCCATGCCGTACAGCACGTAGACCTGACCGCCGCGCTCCCCCTCGACGCTCGCCCGCAGGCGTTCCATCACCTCGCTGCGGTCGCGGAGCGCGACGGGGGGCCGGCCGACCGCCGGGCGTCGCACGGAATCCGGTCCGCCGTGTGCCGGTCCGTCACCGCCGTAGTGGTGGTGTTCGCTGATGTGCTGGTCGCCCCGTGACTGGTAGACGCGTCCATGATCCTCGGCGTGGCCGTCCGTCCCGCCCGTCATCGCTCTGCGATGTGCTGGTCACGTCCCGCTTGGTAGACCCGGGCCTGACCGGACGCGGTGGCGTGCTGGGTGATCTGCCGGGCGACCGAGCCATCAGGATCGAGCTGGTCCAGCAGCGCGCGCAGTTCCGCGACGGCGGCGGGCCGGGCCACGAGCAGCCGCCGCACCGCCCCCTGCCACTGAAGGCGTAGTTCTTCCAGGGTCTGCTGGTCGTCCGCCGCCGCGGCCAGCACGTCCTCGCGACCGGCCTCCAACTCGGCGGCGACGGTCTCGGCACGCTCGGGTTGCGTCCGGCGCCAGAGCTGAGTGATCCCGTCACGCGCACGGTGCCAGGCATCGGTCGCCATCAACGCGACCAAGGTGGTCCCCGCGCTCTGTGCGAGCAAGGCCACTTCTGCGTCCACAGCCGCCCCTCCGTTCACCCGATTTACCGACAGCAAGATGAAAAATGTCTCCTGTCAGGCGTTGGCATGATTTCCTTTCCGATCAATATCACTCCGGCCTTGCGCGACATGAGACAAGGAGGAATCAATCCTCGCCATTACCCAAGTGGGCAGGTTCCAACACCTCATCAGGTGGGCAAGATGCACGCTACAGTGAGCCATCCTGACCGATCGAGGGGGCGACGGAAATGGCCAGGCCATGGGAAGCGGATCCGGACACAGGTTTCAAACAGCGACTGGGCAAAACACCCCAGGAACTCAGAAACACAACCGGAACTCCTGACTGCCCGGACATCTGGGAACTCACCAGCGGTGACATCGCCGTCATCGGCCGGGACCTCACCGAGTCGCTCGGCAGGAACCTGCCCGACGGAGTCTCGATCGGGTCGGACGAACGCCTCGTGGTCATCCCCAGGAACATGCTCATCGCGGCGAAGCCGGACATCCCCAGTGTTTGACTCCTTCCCCGGCGGCTCCTCCGAACGCCTGGACCGCCCGACGTACCACGCGGATCTGGGCCGGGTCTATTCCAGCGGGATCGGCTTCCTCAACAAGCTCGAGCGCGGCCAGCACTTCCAGGAGCGCGGCTTCCCGAGCTGGGAGGCCTTCGCCGACGGTGACTGGGAGAGGGCTCTGTCCCTGGCCGACGAGAGGCGCGAGGACTACGCCCAGGAACTCCGCCGAGCGTCACACCTGGGCGTCACACACCGCCGCCTTCGCGTCGTGGAGTTCCCGATCACGCCGTATGTGCAGTGGGAGTTGTTCGTCCTGCGTGTACGCGCGGACCTGGGCGACGACATCAAGATTCTCGACGCTTACGATATTTCGAACATCGAGCGTACTCGCCCGGTTCCGGAAGTAGTGATTCTCGGGGATCTGGTCATGTATGAGGTCGTTTACGACGAAGACGGAAACGCGGCCGGAGCCAACCGCTACACCGACCGCTCACTGATCCGGGAGACGAACGCCGGATTCGAAGCGCTTTATGCGCGCGGTGAGGGATTCCACGATTTCTTCGACCGGGAGATCGCCCCACTGGCCCCACCACAGGTGTCCGGCACTCCGACGGGCCTTCGCGGTTCGCGGTGATCAACAGGGCGGGAGGACGAGCTAGCCCTCACGCCGACAGATCACTGCCCCACCGCCCTCACCGGGCCGGCGGGCACCACACCGGCAGCCTGCCACCGCCCGGCGATGACGAGAACGCCCGCCGCGTCGGCCACGCCTTCGGCAGCCAGGAGGGCGCTCGCGATGTCAGGACCGAGGTTCCTCCAGCTTGACGGCAGTGGCGTCCGCGCCGTGCTGTTCAGCGCGTGGGGTGACGAAAGACCCGTGGTCTTCCACGACTTCGCCGTCCACGACGTCCCCATTTGCTCACGGGTCGGTCAGAGCTTGTACTCGGGGTGGGGAATGGCGGCGGACCACAGCAGATCCCGCAGACGCACGCACTCGGCCACGGTGTCCGGGTCCTCGACGACCTCCGACCCGAGCACTCTGCCGTCGGAGTCGAAGTGCCCCACCCCGACGAGGCGGTTGTCGTACAGCCACCAGTCGTTTCCACCCACGGGGAAGGTGACGCCCTCGGGCAGGCGGTGTCGGGGCAGCCAGCGGATCTCCTCGCCGGCCGTCTCGTTGAGGCCGGTGGTGGCGTGCTCCCACTGGATGTAGGGGGTGTGTGGCTCGGTGACCACACGGACGCGTCGGACTGTTTTCCCCTCCCTGGTGACGCGCCGGATGAGCTGCGTCCATGGTTCCATGTAGGAGTAGTCGACGCTCTCGCCGCGAAGCCAGCTCGTGAAAGGGCTGTCCTCGTCGGGGACGGAGTAGTCGTCCCTCAGCTCCAGATGGAATGCGTCCTGCGCGAAGCTCTCAAAGAACTGGTTACGCTCGGCGCTGGAGATCAGCTCCACGCGGTTCCTCCAGTAGGGCGACGATCGCGGGCTTGTGGACCTCGACCACGGTCTCGTAGTCCGGAATCTCCATCTGGGCCAGGGCCTCGGGGTCGGTGACCTCCCGGTCCTGGACGACGAACGTGCCGCTCGGCGTGCGGCTCATGATCGGGTCCTCGATGCGCCTGTGCCACGGCCAGTGCGGAACGGGGTTGGGGTGCCTGCGCCACGCGCCGGGCGAAACCGGATCCGCAGCCCCCTTCCTGTGAGGCCCAGAAACCGGCCGTCGCAGATCGAAGCACCATAGACGCTCTCGACCGGGTCTGTTATGGAGCGATCGCGCGGACGAGGAGCGTCCCGATGTGCCCGGGGTGAGGCGCGTCGAGGATCCGCGCGTGGGCCGATGTGAACCCGGCACGGGTGAGCAGGCGCTCCCACACGGTCGGGCGGTAGCTGTAGCGGTAGGTGTACATCGCCTTTCCGGCGAAGCCTCCCTTGTACATGCCCTGCGGCCCATACGCGCCAGGGATGGCCGGCGGCTGCGAGAACGCGAAGACACCGCCGGGCCGGAGCCGCCGACGGACCAGGGGGAAGAGACGGCCCGGGTCGGTGAACCAGGCGGCTCCGAAGATCGAGTAGACCGCGTCGTACGCCTCCTCGTGCTCGCTCAGGTACTTCAGGATCTCGGAGCACACGAACTCCGCGCCAGTTCCGGCCCACTTCGTGGTCGTCTTCTTGACCATGACGGGAGACAGGTCGATACCCCGGGCGGCGATGCCGTGCTGAGCGAGGTGGGCGAGGGCGCGGCCGGTGCCGCAGCCGATCTCCAGCGCTGTGCGCGGGTTGCCCAGGAGCTCCGGGCCGGGTCCGTGACCGGCGTACTGGGTCCAGCAGAAGCTGGGCTCGGCGTCGTCCTTGAAGGCGGAAGCGGCGTAGGTGTCCCACAGTTCCGTCTCGGCGGCGATGTCGTGGTGTGCGGGCAAGGTGATACCTCTTCGCAGGGCTGGCCCCTGTCCTCCGGGGGGCCGAGGACAGGGGCCAGGGTAGGGCCGTTCAGTGGCTGTCGGGGACCTTGTTGTCGCACGGCGAGCAGTCCGTGCCGTCGATCGCCCACAGCTCCTCGTCGACGTCGAAGCCGATGGACTTCAGGAAGTCCGCCGTGCGCAGGCACAGGCCGTCGCGACGGCGCTCGATGAACGGGGCGTGGTGCTTGTAGCGGCCCCCGTTGTACGCGTCGCAGAGGGCCCACCACACAGGTGTGTCGAGGATGAGCTGGTGAACGCCGATGTCGACGAGCTTGCCGACCCCCAGGTGGACCTCGGGGTGCTCCATGCAGCCGATGGTGTACATGACGGCGTTACCGAGGATGCGTTCGGCCATGTCGCGGACCATCGTGTGGTCGCGCAACAGCAGAGCCACCTCGCGGTCCCAGAGGGTCATGCCGCTGTCCAGCACGTTGACCGTCAGGTGCTTGATGCGGGGCTGGACGGCGTTGAGGAGTTCCTTGGGATCCCGTGTGCGGGTGCTGGTGGGTCGGTCGAGGGTCGCGGTCATGGACTACTCCTTCGGAGAAAGGTCGTGCCGGACTGATGCGAGCCCGTCCCGTCTGTCGGCCCCTCGTAGGCTGGAAGCGCGGCCCGGGCGTCTTGAACATCCCGCTCCGGCGAGGGTCAAGTGGAGAGCTGCCTGCCACGGCATCCGGGTTGGCGGCAGGCCGCCGTCCCCGCCGGGTCTTCCCGGGCTGCTCATTTCTCGCCGCCTTGCCGGAGCGCATCTGCCAGTCGCATGGCCACGTCGGCGCGTACACGGCCCAGTTCCACGAGCCCGAGAGCGGGAGAACCGGCATCGACCGCGAGCGAGGGCAGCACGATGCCTGCCTGAGAAAGTGCTGCCTTCAGGGCCTCTGCGGCCGCGAGAGGGTCGGTGTCCTGAGCCTGTTGCGCTGTAGCCATGAACGAGACGTTAGGGATGGGCGGGGACCGGGGGACAGGGAGGTTCCTCGAAGTTGCTTGACTTCGCGGGAGAGTTCCCCGAAGTTCCTCATATGGCCCGTCTGAACAGCGCGCATGAGGCGCCGCCCGTGGGGAGGCTTGACGCATCGGTCCCCTGCGAAAGGAACTGCTCATGGTGCGACGGCTGCGCTTCAACGGAACGGGCAGCGGCGACGACGGATGCCCCTCGGTGCACGAGGACCTCGACTCGGGAGAAGTCGTCGTGCACGGCCCGCCGCTCACAGAGCCTGAGGACATCGCCCAGCTTCAGCACCTGGGCGAGGGTGAGGTCCCGATCGTGTTACCTCGAACACTGCTCGTGGACTGGGGGCCCAAGGACATGACCCGTGAAGCGAAGATCATCGACCTGGACAGCTTCGGCCGACTCTTCACGCAGTTCGAGCACACAGCGTGGCGGCTGGAGACTCGGCGGCGCTACGCATCCGACGAAGCCACCGACACGTACGCCCAGTTCATCCGGGGCGAGTCGGTCGACTGGGACGAAACCGATTCGGAGTGGTGTGCCAACCGCCGCGAGCAGACTGCGCTCGGTAAGCGCATCGAGCGTGTCCGTATCGTCGACAACCCACCTACGGCTGGTCAGTTGTACCTGCTCGACAACGCACGTCGTAACAGTGCCGTAGGCGAGAGGATCATGAACCTCCGGCGCGCGGAAGCCGACCGGCTCAACCTGCCCGCTGAGGACTTCTGGCTCTTCGATTCGCGCATGGTCGCGTTGCTTGTGTTCGACGACGCCGACGATCTGACAGGCGTCGAACTGATCACGGAGCCCGCCGAGGTGGTGCGGTACTGCATGGTGCGCGACGCGGCCATGCACCACGCCGTCCCATACGAGGAGTTCGCGGCCGGCCTGGCCGTGAAGGAGTAACAGAAACAGGTGTGTACCGGTGAGCACGGACTACCAGAAGGCTCGCGAAGCCCTCGGGATACGCCTCCGGGAGCTTCGGCTGTCAGCCCCCGGTGGTCGTCTCACCGGTACAGAACTCGCCGACCGGTGCGGATGGCACAAGTCGAAGGTCAGCAAGCTGGAGAACGGCCGGACCACACCCACGCCGGAGGATCTGCGGAAGTGGGCCGAAAATACCGGTCGGCCACAGACGTGCGACGAGTTGCTTGCCAGGCTCCGAGGCTTCGAGTCGCACATTCGGTCATGGCGTCGGCAACTCGCCGCGGGCCACAAGCCCGTGCAGGACGCACGCAACGCCGAACACGCACGAGCACGCACGTTTCACGTCTGGCAGGGCTCCATGATCGTCGGAGTTCTTCAGACACCGGACTACGCCCGGTCGGTCTTCACACGCTTCTCGGAGCTGCATCAGTCGCCGCGCGACATCGAAGAGGCAGTAGCGTCCCGGATGAGGCGGCAAGAGGCGCTATACGACTCGACGAAGCGGTATCACATCCTCATGTGGGAAGCCGCCCTGCACGCCAGGATCTGCCCTCCGGCGGTGCTCGCCGCCCAGCTCGACCGCCTCGCCGGAGTCATCGGCCTCACCACGGTCGAACTGGGGATCATCCCGCTCTCGGCCGCCCTCAAGATCCCTCCTGCCACCGCCTTCTGGATCTACGACGGCCGAAAGGTGATCGTGGAGAACTGGCACGCGGAGTTGTGGATCGACGACGAGGCCGGTGTGGACACCTATCAGCGCACCTGGCGGACGCTCCGGGAGTCCGCGGTGTACGACGTTGACGCGCACCGTCTCATCAGTGCGGCGCGGCGGGCGCTGCACTGACCGATCCGGACGGCGGGCCATGCGTCAGAGGAGCGACTCTCCCCGGCTCGCGCACCAGCGCCTCCCCGGCGGCAGCCGATCATCCCTCATAACGGAAAGGGCCCGTAGCTATGATCCCGAACCCGGGAGGGTCTGACCCCTGTTGAGAGAAGGGCTGGGACCTCGGCACGCGCTCGACTGCCGAGGGCCCAGCGACTCTCAGAGTGCCGCGAACTCGACGAACGCGGTCCATGCCGTGGGGTCTACGGCCAGGGCGGCACGGGTGGTGTCCTTCGAGTCGCGGACGTGGACCCTGGCGGGGCGGACGGCGACCTCTACGCATTCGCCGCCTTCCTCGCTGCTGTAGCTGCTCTTACGCCATGTCAATTGGCCTATCGGCGGCTGATGTACGTGCGCGTTCATGGCTCTCCCAGCAACTTCTCGACGTACGACAATGATTCACGAGGAGTCAGGGCCTGCGCCCGGATGATTCCGTACTTGACCTCCAGCGCACGGACCCGTTCCCGCTCTGTCTGCAAGCGACTCACGTTCTGCACCTCTGCGTACGCGATCCTGCGCCCTTCCTTCGTTTCGATCAAGGTGAAGGGACCAGCCATACCCGCGTTCTCCTCCCGGTCGAGCGGCATCACCTGGATCTCGATGTTCCGCCGCTCCCGCGTCAGGAGGATGTGCTCAAGCTGACCACGCAGGACTCGCCTTCCGCCGATCGGACGCCTCAGCACAGCCTCATCGATGACGAAGCTGGCGAGTGGCGCATCACGGTTCGACAGGATCTCCTGCCGGGCCAGTCGCGCGGACACTCGCTGTTCGATCAGCTCGTCATCCATCGGCGGTCTCATCATCATGAAGACGGCCCGCGCATACTCCTCTGTCTGCAAGAGTCCAGGCACCGCCTGATTCGCGTACACATGAAGCTCAACCGCTTCGGCCTCCAACTTGGCCGCGTCCCGGAAGAACGCCGGATACTGAGCCCGAGCCACCTCCTCCTTGCTCGCGCTCAACACCCCACCCGCACCGAGCACTTCATCCGCCTGGTCGATGAACTTCGGCGGCGGGATGCGTCTCGCCTGCTCGAACGACGCGATCGTCGAGGCTGAGTACCCGGTCAGCGAACCGAGCTTCGCGCGGTCTGTCCCCGCCCGCTCCCGGAACAGCTTCAACTGCCGCCCGAACACGCACAACATGCCTGTCCCGACCTCGTACTCCGGCTGCTGAACCTCGTCGTCCACGCCGCGACTCCTCTCGTACAACCGCCCAGTCAGCCAACTCGGGGCCCGGGGACCGGTCACGCCCAACAGCAGGTACAAGCGCACCGCCCGCGTGTACAGCCCGTACCCGTCAGTGCGTCACTCCTGGTCAACGCTACGCAGAGTCCGCGACCGTTTACCCCATGAAGTCACCAACTCCCCCGAACGGGCATATGCCACAGCGCCTCGCACCCGCACGCGAGTTCGCCATGCGCTTTACCTCTACCCCTCGCGGCGCCCGCCTCGCCCGCCGGCTCGTCTCGCACCGCCTGAACGACTGGGGCCACCCCTACACGACCCCGGTCAACGAGACGCTCACCCTCATCACGGCGGAACTCACCGCCAACGCCGTACGCCACGGCCACGTCCCCGGCCGGGACTTCCACCTTCACCTCAGCCTGGCCGAGGACGTCGTCCGCATCGAGGTGACCGACACCCGTGCCGAGAAACAGCCTCCGTCCAGCCCTCCGGCGACCGACTCGCTGTCCGAGTCCGGCCGGGGCCTGCTCCTCGTCGCCGCCCTCGCGGACGACTGGGGCGTCACCCCTCGCCGGGCCGCCCCGGGGAAGACCGTGTGGGCGGAACTGCGCGTGCAGCAACAGGGCCACCCGCACACGCACCGGGTGGCCCCCAAACCGACGGACGTCGATCTACTCCTGGCTACTGCTTCACTGCTGCGCGACGACCTCGGGTCGCGGCGGCGGGACGCCAGCCGCGGAGGTCGTCGTCCGTGAGTCCGTGCTCGCCCTGCTTCTGCTGGCGGTAACCGGCGAAGAAGTCGGCCGGGGAACCGCTGTAGAGCATGTCGAACTCGTTGTGCCACTGGTACAGCCATGGCTGGAGTTCCAGCAGGCCGGCGAGGAACGGCGTGATCTCCTCGGTGGACAGCGCGGTATTGGTGAAGTACGTGGCGAGGGACTGCGCCTGCTCCCGGTGGTCCCAGCCGGCCCAGCCGTACAGCTCGGGGGTGGCGGCATTGGTCTGCCCGTAGGAAATGAACCGCTCCTTGGGCACGTCGAGCTTGCCGCGCGCCCGCCAGTAGGACGGGCGGAGGAAGTCGGCCGAGGTGTACTTCGGCGGCACGGGGATGGAGTCCCGGATCTTCCGCTTGGCGGGCTCGTCGGGCGCGGCGTCCTCCTTGCGCTGAAGGTCCCACACCTCTTCCCAGTCGGCTCGCTTCTTCATCCCGGAGGGCTTGTAGCGCAGGGAGGAGAGGAACGGCACATGCTCGTCGCTGATCAGCTCGGCGACGACCTTCGCGAGTTCCTTGCGGGGCGCGTAGAGCTTGGCAACGGAGACGAAGTCCTCGTCACGGGAGAGCGCGTCGGTAAGCCGGACCAGGGTGAGGATGGCGGGCTGCCCGTTCTCGTCGAACCAGTGGTCACGGTACTCCATCCGGTCGAGCAGCCAGGACCGCAGTGCCTTCTCCTGAAGCGCGTCCCAACCCTCTGCGGCCCAGCGTCGCTTGTACTCGGGGCGCTCGACCATCCCGATGGCACTGTGTGTCTCGATTGCATCGATGCGCTTCTGAACGATCTTCTTGTAGGAGGCGGGCCAGTGAGTAGGGATCTCGGTAGTTAGCTGGGCTCCATGCCGTCTAAACCAGTCGTCACCTGCCTCCCCTGCAGCGACCCGGCGCGCAAGGACGATCTCAAACGCTCGTTCGCCTACGTTGAGTTCCGGGATGTCCTGAGAGCAGGGGTCCGCGGACACACGCAGGTCTTCAGGGAACAGGCCGTAGAGCGAGTAGACCTGCCAGTCCAGCTCCTCCTGGAGTGCAGTCATGCGACCCCGGACGGAGCGCCATTCGGCCTGCCCATCCCGAAGAACGTTAGCGGTAAGAGTCGTTCCTGCGGCGAGAGAAAATGGGCTGGTAGCGTCGAGTTGCTGAGCGAGCGCGTCCAGAGCCGTTGCAACGAGGGTTGGGCACTTGGGCGGGAGAGGGAATGATTCAACCTTAGTGCCAGTGAACTCGAAGAATTCTTCCCAGGCAGCCCCACGGTACCCCTCATTAACGCCTCCATTGCCCTTGCCGTGACTCATCATCTTAAGCCAGAACCCAGCCGTGGAACTGTTGAGCAGCCCAAGCAACTGCAGATACTCCTCCTCATCTCCTCCCTCCCGCAACTTGATCACCGGCGCGTGCTGATTAAAGACACACCCTCCGCGACTCAGCACAAAATGATTATGCGTCGCAACAAACGGGAAGATCAGAGAGAGCTCACTTCGGTAGCGGTCCGCGACCCATCTGTACCAGGCCCACCACGGCTTTCCCCTGTCTTGTTGGCTTTTCCCATCAAAGTCTTTAGTGGAGCGCAAATGGCTCCGGACCGACCAGAGCAGACGGGCCCAGGGAGCATTCTCATCATATGGGAGCGGAGTGAGATCTGCAGAGTACGGGACTAGCGCACTTTCCGAGGTATGAACCCCCCAATCCCGAACCGCCTCACCAGCAACATACGGCTTTGAAATATGGTTGGGAACTCGCTGTCGACTCAGGGCATCAGGCGAGCTGACGAACGCATCGTTCTGTCCAGGGAAGCTAGCGAACCCAATATCTCGGGAAATAATCGACCTCAACCGGGTTGCAGCGCCTTCTTCAATTGCTTCATTCAGCTCAAGGCCGCCATCAGCGAGGATCCAAGGCTGCTTATTGAAATAGCGCTCCCGCTCCAAATCGTCCACCGAGACCCACCGGCTCGTGGAGCCGGGCTTGTCGATCTGCTCGACGATTGCCCGCCAGACCAGGCCCTCCTCAGCATTCTTCGGCGCGACTGGCTCACCTTGCACGCCTCGAACGGTCCGGATAACCGGCGATCGCCCGTCGCCGCCCCGCTGCTTGCCAACCAGAATAACTGTCGGCGTACCGTGCCCGGGGATGTAAGCTCCCGAGGTGTCAATAACCTCCGTCAGTTCCACCGCGTGCCCGAAGTAGCCCTCGATGAGCTGGGTCCCGAACTCCCGCTTCATGAAGGAGTTCGCAGTGATCTGCCCAACCATGCCGTAGCCGTGCCCATTAGCGTCCCCACGCTTGGCCAGCTCAAAGAACCGCTGGGCGAATGGCACAGACAGCGCATACTTGCCCGCACACGCCGGATACAACTCCCGGTAAAGGGCGTTAAGTGTCTTGTCCTTAACTGTGATGTACGGCGGGTTCCCCACCACCACGTGATACCGTCCCGGCCGCAGGATCTCCGGGTACTCGTGCACGTCCTCCGTGACGTACTTGAACTCAGCCAACTCGTCCGCGAAATCCTCGTCCACTTCGCCGAACAGATTGCCCTGCTGGGACTGACGAGACTTGATCAGCGAGTCTCCGACAGCCAGATGAACGGGCCAGTCGTACTTCGCCGCCTCCCCCAGCGTCCGCACCCCGCTCGCCGCCATGGCAGCAACCAGCAGCCGGAACCGAGCAATAGCCACCGCGAACGGGTTGATGTCCACGCCTTGCACGGAGTCCAGCGCAGCCCGCACCCGCTCGTGCACATCCTTCCCCGGCTGCCCCTCCCCCCACAGCCGCACCAACCGCCGAAACGCGCCCAGCACAAAGTGCCCCGACCCACACGTAGGGTCGATCATCTTCAGTTCCTCGTACCCGAACTCCCGCACCGCCGGATTCATCGTCCGGTCGAGGATGAACTCCTCCACGAACTCCGGGGTCTGGAGCAGCGCATACGTCTTCCGCGCGAGCTCACTCAAGTCCTGGTACAGGTCACCCAGGAACCGCGTGTCCCACCCCTCCGTACCGTCCTCGTTCAACGGATCGGTGAAGTCGTGGACGAGGACACCTGCCTCGTCCCTCCCCCGCCAGAACTCGACCAGCTCCCGCGCCCCGTCATGCGAAAGCGGAACCTGGTACAGCGGGTTGTGCCGCTTGTCGAAGAGCAGCCGACCCGCCTGCCCCTGGCCCAGTTCCTCGAACGCCTTCTCCAGCCAGCCCCGGTACGTCGGGTCCTCGTCCGACTCCACGTACGCGTCGTACCGCGACTCCGCCAGGTCCCGCCGGTCCCCGTCCGGCCCCGTCAGGTACGGCTCCGGGATCAGCCGGTTGTCCTCGCAGAACCGTACGAAGACAGTCCCCAGCACCCACGCCACCGCGACCTGCGTGACCCGCTCGTCCAGCCACGAGGTCCACGTCGCCGCCGTACGCCCCAGCTTGCGAGCCTGGTCGTACTCGGCCCTCAGCCGCGCGCCGACATCCCCCAGCACCTTCACCTGGCGCCCGAGGTCGGTCTCGACCGCCTTGACCTGCTGCTTCAGGTCGTTCAACAGAGCCTTGCGGTCGATCACTTGACGTCTCCCTCGACACCACTGGCACTCGCACGAGCGCTTGCCACACCCTCGCCGGACCCCCGATGGGCATTGCCCACCCACGTGTCCGGAAGCTGAATCCACTCCCCCAGGCCGGCCTGGTACGGCACGGCCACCTGCCCGAGCCGGGGCTCCCTCGACGGGTCGGCCTGCGGGACCAGGAGCCACAGCCCCCGCCCGCCCCGCCGGGCCACCGCCGCCAGCCGGTCCAGGACGCCCATCGCGTCGTACCGCGCGAACACCCCGGCCTCCGTCAGCAGCACAGGCCCCACAGAGCCGACAGGACCGGCCCCGCCCCCACCACCGTCACCCAGCAGCTCCGCGATCCGGGGCTCCACCGCGCCCCACGCAGTCCGCACGTACTCCGCGAACCGCACCGCGCCCTTCGAGCCCGGCTCGGCGGCGTCCGCCTTGAGCAGGGTCTCCCAGGTGGGCTTGGTGCCCGGCGTGACCTGCGAGTGCAGGGCCTCCAGGAACAGCTCGGTCACCGACACCGCTTCCGTGCCCAGCCGCCCGGCACCCAGTTCCCGTACCGCGTCCCGCACCAGTTGCTGCCGTACGGTCAGCACCCGGTACCCGTCCCGGCGTGCCGACGCGAGCAGCCGTTCCTCCGCGCGTACCGCGCCCGCGAGCTGCGGGTCGTCGGCGTACCGCGTCACCGCGCCCGTACGCGTCGACTGCCGCCACGCACCCGTCGTCAGGTAGCTCGACGCGTCGTCCACCCGCGTCGGCAAGTAGCGCAGCACGCCCTCGCGTTCGTGCATGTTGAGCGACAGGTCGAAGCCGGCGTCACGCAACGCCTTGGTGAGTGGACCCCCCGTCGGCAGTTCGTGGTCCGTGCCGCCACGCCCATCCGGAACGACCATCTCCGGGAAGCGAGCCCGGACCCGCTCGTGCACGGCCTCACCCGTCAGGCCCGGCTGCTGCCCCTCCGGCATACCCGGGACCCAGCGGACGAGCCCGGCCTGCGTGAGCCGCAGCGCCCTGACCAGCGACAGGTCACGCGGATAGATCTCCAGGCGCGGGGTGGCGGCGGCATTCACGGACGCCGCAGCCGCCAGCTCCACCATGCGCCGCTCGTCCCAGTCGACCGCGCCCGGCGGCACCGTCAGCGCGCCCAGCTCGGCCAGCACGGTCGCCGCCGTCGGCAGAGTGTCCAGCCGAGCGAGCCGATCAGCGGTCTTGCCAAGCCGCGTCGCGTACTCCAGCAGGCCCGGTGCCGTCGGGGTGTCCGGGCCGTCGTTCTCCCGTACGTCGAGGGCGAGCAGGCCGGCGCCCAGGGACTCGTCCGTCGCCTTGCGGTTCGGCTGGTGCTGGAACTCGGCCTCCTGCGGGGCAAGTTGCTCGACCTCGACCACGGCCCGTACGGCCGCCAGCGCCATCGCCCGCCGCTGCTCGCGCCCCGCGAGATGCGTACCGCGCCGGACCGCCAGGGCGTCCGCGATCTCCACCGCCGAGGCGACGCGCCCCATGCCCACCAGGAGGTCGATGATCTCCTCGCGCAGTGCCTGGACGGCGGGCTCCGCCTTCCAGCGCTTGCGCTCGTCCTTGAGCATCTGCGGGATACGGCCATGGCTCAGCCCGAGGCCGTCCGCGACGTCCTTCTGCTTCGGCCAGACCCCGATGTCGGGCAGCACGCCGTGCTCGTCGGGCAGGCGCAGCAGCAGCCGTACCATCTCCGCCTTGTTGCGGTTGGAGCCGTTGTTGTTGACGGCGGGCACGAAGACGGTGGCAAGGGTGTCGAGACTGACCGAGCGCAGCGTGCGGGCGGGCAGCGCGCCGGCCGACTCGCCCGTCGCCAGGCGGCCCACCAGCGCGGACTCGGCGGCGGTGAGCTGCTCCAGCTCCTCCTTGGCCTCCGCGCGTCCCTTCGGCGTGAGCGGCGAGACGGGGATCTCGCGCAGCCGCTCGCCCCACTCGCGCTGCCGCTGCTGGACCTCGTTGCGGGTCTTGGCGCCGAGGCCGGGGGCGTTGACGAGTTTGCGGCGGCTGTAGTCGAGCAGTTCGCCGACCGTCGTGATGCCCAGGCCGTAGAGGAACGACTGGGCGGCGGGCGTGAGGCCGGAGACGGTCAGCGGGGTGTCCCGCGTGACCTCGGCGGCGAGGCGGTCGCGCTGCTGCTCGGCGGTCTCCGGCTCGGCGTCCGCGATCGCCGTCGCGGCGGCGCGCTCTGCGGGCGTCCACTCTCCCGTGGTCGTGGCCGCCGGGGCCGGGTGGCGGGTGCGGTGGCTGGACGGGACGGTCTGGGAGGCGTCGAGGAATACCTTGCGCCAGGCGTCCCGCATCGGCTTCAGCTCGGGGAACCGCTTGCCCGCGTCGCGGTGCAGGGCCTTCTGGAAGAAGGCGACGAGACCGTCCCGTACGGCCGGGTCGAAGGCCTCGGCCGCGATGGTCGGGTACGGCCATTCCTTCGCGTCGGTCATGCGGGGCAGGACGCTGCCGTCGCCCCACTTGGGCAGCTCGCCGGAGGCCATCTGGTGCAGGGTGACGGCGACGGCGTACCGCTCGGCGTGCGAGTCGTAGGAGCCGCGGGTGATGACGTCGACGAAGGGGTCGAGGTAGCCGTCGGTGCCCGCGTTGGTGCTCTTCGCCGGGTAGCCGGCGAGGGAGAAGTCGATGAGGACGAGTTCGCGGGTGCGGTTGGGGCGGATGCGGATGGCGATGTTGTCGGGCTTGATGTCGCGGTGCCAGACGCCCTCGCCCTCCAGGAAGTCGACGGCTCCGAAGAGGTAGTCGCCGTACGCCTCCAGCTGGTCGACCTGGAGGCGGCCGTTCTCGCGGAGCTGGCGGGCGACGGTCTCCTCGCGACGGCGCGGGCGCCCGCCGCCCTCGGTGCCCTGTCCGTTGTCGTCGCGCTCGTCGCCGACGTACTCAAGGGCCAGGACGGTACGGCCGCCGATGTGCAGCGGCTCGGGTTCGACGAGGCGGATGATGCCGGAGTGGGGGCGCAGGCGTGCCATGGCCTCGGCCTCGCGGGCGAGGATCTCGCTGCGGCTGTCGGAGAGGGCGACCTTCAGCACGGCGAGCGGGCGGGTCCTGCGGGCCTCGGCCTGGAGGTCGCGGACGAGGAAGGCGCGGCTGGTGGAACCGGTGCCGAGGCGGCGGCGGATCTCCCAGCGGCCGGCGAACACGTCACCGGCGACCGCCTCCAACGGGTCCTTGTCGGCGGCGGTTCCGTCGTCCTCGTCGCCCGGACCCTCCGTTGCGGTGGCCGCCTGGGCCGGGGCGGTGAGGGAGTCCTCGACGACCTCCAGCAGTTCCAGGAACTCGTCCACGCTGGACAGCCGCTGGCCGGGGCGGTAGGCAGTGGCGGCCTGCACCAGGTCGTCCACGTCCTCCGAGAGGCCGTCCACCAGGGAACTGGGGCGCAGGCCCTCGCCCGCCTCCAGGCGGGCCAGCAGCTCGGCTTGGCCGGCGGCCGGGGCCTTGCCGGTGACCAGCAAGTAGGTGAGGACGCCGAGGCCGTACACGTCGAGGTGGACCGGGTCGGGGTTGAGGGCGGTGAGCTCGGGGGCGAGGTAGGCGTCGGCGTCGTCGGCCACGTGCTGGGCGGACAGCGCGGTCGGCGCGACGCGGGTCATGCCCTGACCCGTGGAGGAGTCGCCGCTGCGCTGGGTGGCGATCTGCCAGTCGGAGATCTGGAGCTGCGGGGTGAGCCAGGCGGCCTCCTCCCCCACGGCCCGGCCCTTCCCGCCGCGCGGCCGGGGAACGACGAGCACGGAGCGGGCGGCGAGCGCCCGGTGGTGGATGCGGCTGGAGTGCGCGGAGCGCATGGTCTCGGCGAGCTGGCGGACCAGCGCCATCCGGCCGAGGATGTCCAGCTTCTCGCCGTACTGGACCAGGTACTCGTCCAGCTTCAGGGTGTCCGGGTGGTAGTCGAAGATCAGCGCGGGGCCGGCGGCGTGCCCGGAGGGGAAGTACTGCTTGAGCTCGACAGCGCCCGGGTGCTTGAAGCGGCCCAGCACCGCCGCCTCACGCCGGGCGGCGTTCTCGACGGACTGGCGCAGGGAGGCGTCGGAGCCGCGCTCGCTGAGGTAGATGCGGACCCGGGCGGCCTCGGGCAGGTCGGTATGACGGGCGAGGTAGTCCGCCCAGGTGGGACCGGAGTCGAAGGACTTCCGCTCCAGCTCGTACGGGCCGACCTTGTACTGCGCGTCGCTCTTGCGGATGCCGATGTTCTTCAGGGCCCCCACGATCTCGCGCGAGCCGATCGCGGTGATGCGGCGCCGCTCGTCGCGCGGCGGCTGCTTGAGCATCTCGACCAGCTCGTCGACGGTGTACACGCCGTTCTGGTCATGGGCGGGCAGCCGTACACGCAGGCCGTTGTCCGTGAAGCAGACGGCTTCGGCGACCCAGACGCGCTTGTTGCCGGGCAGTGCCAGCAGGCCGGCCAGTTCCTTGGCCTTGCGGTTGACCAGGTGCAGCGGATTGCCGTGGGTGCGGCGGCGGCCACCGGGGGTGGTCTGGACCCAGGTGCCGTTCTCGGAGGTGACCGAGCCGTGCCAGTCCTTCAGCTCGATCATGCAGACGCCGCCGGGGGCCACGACCAGCAGGTCCACCTCGCGGACATGTCCGGTGTTCGCGGTGAAGGTGAAGTTCGACCAGGCACGCCAGGGGTCGGAGTCCGGGAGCTTCTCCCGGATCGCCTCCAGGCCGCGGCGTTCATGATCGAACTCGGACTCGGTGACCGTGACCCACCGGCCTTCCCGCATGCCTGTTCCCCGCTCCTCGTCATTCGCAAGGGCGACCGTTCCCCGTGGTCGGACCCTTGACGCAAATCCTAGTGGCTGGCTGTGCCGTGAAAAGAGACGGTGAAGGACGGAAGTACAGAACATTTCCCGCCTTAGCGCCCGAATCCGGTGACGTGTAGGACGCGGACCATCAGTGCCCCGGGGCCTCGTCCATCCCCTCAGGTGAAAAACGCGCAACTCCAGACAGCCGATCTCGACGCAACCGATGCCTTCCGGTCAGGCGCCACGGCTCCGGCAACCGGACGCAGGCACTGCGGCCCCCATATTCGATCTGCTCCAACTGGCCTGTGCGTTAGGGTGGTTACCGCTGCGCACCTTCCCGGAGGGTACGTCGGCGGTGTTCCAGGTGCCGGTCCTCGGCGATGAGCGACGAGTGGTTTCCATCGTGTGTCTCACGCGGTGCGACTGCGGATGCCCGGTAGGGCGATCCCTGCCATTCCCAGCTCACGCTCAGGAGTGGAAACCGATGAACCCCGTTGAGTACAAGCTTGCGCGTCGTGACCGGATTCGCCAGATTCTGGTCGACGTCGCGGTGGGTGTCACCATCAATCTGCTGGTGACGGCCCTCACCGTGGCAGCGCGCCTGGTCTTCTGACCGGCAGGTGGCGGGCCCGGGAGCCCGCCACTCCACCTCCCGGCCATCGTTTCAGAACAGACGCATCTCTCCGGGCGGAGCGTCCTTCTTCTGGCGCTTCCTGCGGCGGCGCCGCCCTCGGCCGGGGCGCGGCAGATGCGGCTGTCGCGCCTGCTCCGGAAGGTTCTCCCAGGTGGGTCGCAGGCCGTGGAGCTGGACGTCGCCGACGAGCCCCTTCAAGTAGGCCCGGGTCTCCTCGTCCGTGGAGTAGAGCACGGTCGCCCGGCTCGCCCGGGTCATCAGCACGTGATAGGCGTGCCGGACAAGGCGGGCGAACTCGTCGTCGTCCACGCTCTTCGGTTTCACCTTGGGATCGAACGACCCGGGCACGGCCACTCGTTTGACGCCCGCTTCCTTGTCCGCTCTCTCCTTGCCCCGGCGGAACACCCAGCGATCGCCCCGGCGCACCATGTCCTCGCCCATGATCACGCCGCACCAGTCCCACTCCAGGCCCTGCGCGGTGTAGACACATCCGATCTGGCCGAGACCGTTCTCGTGCACGGACCAGATCTTGGAAGGCGGGACGGTCTTGTTCTCGCAGAAGGAGTCGCTGTCCGCGTTCCACGGCCGGTGCCAGCCACCGATCCGGACGTCGGGTTCGAGCCGCTTCTCCTTGCCCAGGGGTTTCGTCCAGGGCCAGCAGTATCCGGCGACCATGCGCGCGGACGCTCCCGCCGCGGCCTCGGAACGGATGATCCGCTCGAGTTCCTCCGGAGTGTCCACGACCTCGATGTGCATCAGCCCGTCCGGGGTCCACTGCTCCGGCTCCGCGTCCGACACACCCAGCGCGCCGCGCACCCAGCGGATGTAGGCGTCGCTGCCGCCGCACCGGAACTGTTCCCGCAGGCTGCAACGCACCAGCTGGGCGTCGTAGCGCCGTGCCGCGTCCTCCACGAGAGCGGCGGTGCCGACCTCCTGCGGGCGCACGGACTGGCCCTCGTCGAGGAAGAAGACCGTCAGCCGGGAGGCATCGAGGAGCTCGTCCACCTGAGGCTTGGTTCCCCAGTCCTCGGGCTTCCAGAAGCGGTTGGTGGACCGTTCGCGCAGGCGGTGGGCCTCGTCGCAGATCAGTACGTCCAGTGGCGGGTCGGGCGGGGTGACGAAGTTGCTGAAGTAGGTGAAAGTCTCCTTGAACTCCCGGTCGCCGTACCCGACATGCTCTTGCAGGGCGCCGTTGAACGCCCGGCTGCCGCTGGCGTACTTGACCGTGCGGCCCTCCGCCTCCAGTTCGGCCTTGAGCTGGAGGCCGATGGCGCTCTTGCCCGTGCCGGCGCCACCCGTGACGAGGAACACCACCCGTCGCTCGTCGGGGATGAGGGCGGGCCGCCGGGGATCGGGAAGCACCTTGGCGGCGGTGTCGAGGATCTGGCCCGCGACCTTCTTCTGACGGCCGCGCAGAGTGAAGACCGTGTCCTCGCCGTTGGAGCGGATCATGGCGTCCAGCAGCGGGGTGTTGCGCAGGCCCATGCTCCGTAACAGGATCTCGGCCGCCGAGTCCGCCCCGTCGGCGGCGAAGCTGCTCCGCAGGTCCGACAGCAGTTGGGCGCGGCGGTCGTTCGTGTAGACACGGGCGTAGGAACCGGTCGGGGCGTCCACGCCGACCAAGGGGAGCACTGCCGCGTCGGTGGCGTTGTGCAGATAGGCGAAGCCGCCGCACTCGAAGTCCAGTCCGTGCAGGGGCCCTCTGTCGCTCGTGAACGCCTCGTAGTATTCGCGCAGTTGGAGCGCGGGGTGCTTCTTCTTCCCCATGCCCGGGACATGCACCAGGTCCGCGGTGGCCCGCTCCACCCGGGTCACCGTCGACCACCGTTTCAGCTCGACGAGCTGAACGGACAGCCCGTTCTCCTCTGGATGATGACCCACGAGGACGACATCGATCAGCCGTGGGGCGCCGGCGCGGTCGGTCTCGTCGAGCGTGGCCGCGCACTCGACCACCATCTCGACGTTCCCACGATCGGCGGCGACCAGGTCCTCGGCAAGATGTACCAAGCTCTCGGCCCAGGCGGAACGTTCGGTCAACGAGGCGTCGGTGCTGAGGAAGTGCTTCCACCTGGCGGCGAGGTGGGGCACCATACGGCGTCTCGAGTTCAGGTTCAGCAGATCCCGCGCTGCCAGTTTCAGCAGGAGCATGGACACGAGGTGGATCCCCCAGGGCACGAGTGACTCGTGCGGATGGGGGCATGTCCACGTGGGGAAGCCCGTCGGGCCGCAATGACGTCTGTGATCTTAGGGAAGGGGCATCCCGCTCCGGCGTACATGACACGTCGGTCGGCTGGAAGCGCGGGCATCATGGCCGGATATCACGCGGTCACCGCCGCAGAGCGGACTCCTCGATCGCGGTGGACCGTGACTCCGGCCGGCCGGACACGAGTTCCCGCAGCTTCTCCCGGGTCTCCGGATCGGTCGAGTACACGACCGTGCCGACCATGCCCCTCGTCAGCAGCACCTTGTACGTGTTGCGGATGAGACGGTCCACGTCGGTGTCCGGTGTGGACTTCTTGAAGACCGGGTCCTTGGAGGCGGTGCGGTCGGTGATCCAGCGGTCGCCCCGCCAGACCAGGTCCGGGCCGATGATGACGCCGGACCAGTCGTACTCGAATCCCTGGGCGGTGTAGACGCAGCCGATCTGCCCGAAGCCCGCAGGGTCGGTGGCCCACAGCGCGGACGGGGGCGCGCCGGAGACCGACCGGTCCCCGCGCAGGTTCCAAGGCCGGGCCCAGCCACCGATGACGACGTCGGGAGGCAGTGGATCGCCGGGCTTGGGCTCGGGGGACCACCGCCAGCAGTAGCCCGCGGACATCCGGGCCCCGTACTTCTCGGCGCGGCGGGCGTCGAGGAACGCCTCCAGTTCCTCAGGGCTGTCGGCGACCAGCAACTGCATACGGTCGTCGGGCTCCCATACGACCGGCCCGCCGGGCTCGAGGCCGAGGAGCCGGACCACCCAGCGCAGATAGGCGTCGCTGCCTCCGCAGCGGAACTGGCTGTCCAGGGGGACGACATGGCAGTCGATGCCCCTCTTGGCCGCGGCCTCACGGATTTCGCCGACGGTTCCCATCTCACCGGGACGCACCACTTGGTGCTCGTCGAGGAAGAAGACCGGGACGTGGGCGACGTCGATGAGTTCGTCGATCTGTGCCCTGCCGGTCCGCAGTGCCGCGCGGGTGTAGCGGTTGGCGGAGGTCTCCCGGATACGGTGCGCCTCGTCGCAGATGAGGGCCCCCAGGCTGTTCTTCTCCGTCGTCATGAAGCTGTTGAAGTACTTGAAGAGATCCTGGACTTCTCGTTTCCGGGAGCCGGCCACCTTGCGCATCGTCTTGGTGAACGACTGCGAGCCGGTCGCGTGGACCGCGGCCACGCCCCTCCGGTAGAGCTCGCCGAGCAGTTGGAGCGCGATCACGCTCTTCCCGGTACCGGGGCCGCCGGTGACGATGACGACTTCCTTGTGGTCGGCGCGCTTCGACCGCTCCACCGCGTTGAGCACCATGCGGTAGGCGACCTGCTGCTGGTCGAGGAGGACGAACTGCTGGCGCTCCCGCACTTCCTGAGCTGCCACGGACATCAGCTGCTTCGACGGCACGGTGGCGCCCGCGAGCAGTTCGTCGGCCGCATGAGCACCGGGATGCTTGTCGCTCAGCTTCGACCGGAGGTGGTCCAGGAACGCGCCGCGACGCTCCCCCGTGAAGAGCCGTCCCCGCCCGTCGCGCTCGATCTCCCGCAGCCCCGCCACCCCGAACTCGGTGGCGTTGTGCAGGAAAGCCACTCCGTGGATCCGCTCGCCGTCCTCGGCCACCGCGCCGTTGAAGTTGACCAGGTAGTCGCAGTATCGCCGCACCTGCTCGATCGGGTTGAGCACGGGGTGCGCGTAGGCGTCGACATGGCACAGGGTGGGGTCGTCCTCGTGCGGAGCCGCCTGGCTCCACTGCTTCAACTCCACCACGACGTAGGACGGCTCCTGCGTGACCGGGTGCACTCCGGCGAGGACGACGTCGGCACGCTTGCTGTTGAGCGGTAGCGCGTACTCCAGCATGACCTCGACATCGCCCAGGCCGGCGTCGTTGAGCGCGGCGGCCAGAAGGGGGATGCTGCGTTCCCAGGAACGCACCTCCGAGGTGCCGGGCCGGTAGCCGTGCATGTGGACGAACTGGTCGGTGAGGTGCAGGAACAGCGAACGGTCGAGTGCCATGACGGCGACCGTTTTCGCGGACGCGCGGAACAGCAAGGACTTCCCCCAGGCAGCACGAAGAGACTCGTGCGGGTGGGGGCATGTCCTTCGAGACTCCACCGGAGTGGAACGGAAGCCCGTCGGGCCGCGTTGACGATGCGTCCGAGGGTACCTGGCGGTGGTCGCGGTGGCGGCACCGCCTGTGTCCGGTCTCCCCTACTACGGTCGTGGTGAAGTTTCCCCGTGGTCTTGGACACGTGATGGTTACGCCGCGAGGGTGGGTGTACCGCTTCGGGTACTTGCTTCCCACCTGCTACTACCTCTGGAACCTCAGGTCCCAGTCTCCAGGTGTCCACCATCAAGGGGAAGCTTCACACCTTGAACAGGCCCAAGATGCCGGATCATGATTGCCGCTCCCATTGCGAGGCAACTGCCCGCGCACACGGGCCGCGCAGGGCCACGACATCTGTCCGGCGCGCCAAGTGAACCCGGATGACGCAGCCACGTCGCGCGCCATGAGCGATCGTCTCTGGCACGCTGGCGCCGTGTCCTCCACAGGTACCACCGTCGGCCCCGCCCCGCGTCGGGCCGCCCGGCTCGCTTCCCTGCGGAGGTGGCCTCGATCGGTTCAGCGCATGGAGGGCGCCCATGTCACAGACACGGACAGGGCCGAGTGAGTCGCACGCCGCCACCCGGGAGCCGCGGGTTCTCACCGGGCAGCTCATCAGGGACTACCTGACCACCACCGATCACAAGAAGATCGCCCATCTGTATCTGGTCACCTCGTTCGGGTTCTTCCTGCTCGCCGGCGTGTTCGCGATGATCATGCGGGCCGAGCTGGCGCGGCCGGGACTGCAGATCGTCACCAATCAGCAGTACAACGAGCTGTTCACCATCCATGGCACGATCATGATGCTGCTGTTCGCGACCCCCACGTTCGCCGGTTTCGCGAACGCCATCATGCCGCTGCAGGTCGGCGCCCCCGATGTCGCCTTCCCTCGCCTGAACGCACTGTCGTACTGGCTCTTCCTCTTCGGCGGACTGATCGTCCTCTCCGGCTTCCTCGTCGATCAGGGACCGGCCCCGTTCGGCTGGTTCGCCTACTCACCACTGAACGACGCGGTGCACTCCCCCGGGCACGGCGGCGACCTGTGGGCCATGGGACTCGCGGTCGCGGGCGTGAGCACCACACTCGGCGCCGTCAACTTCATCGCCACGATCCTCTGCCTGCGGGTCCCCGGAATGACCATGTTCCGGATGCCGATCTTCACCTGGAACATCCTGTTCACGTCGATCCTCGTGCTGCTGTCCTTCCCGGTGTTCACCGCGATCCTGTTGGCCCTGGTGGCCGATCGCGCCTACGGCGCCCACATCTTCGACTCCGCCAGCGGCGGGGCACTGCTGTGGCAGCACCTGTTCTGGTTCTTCGGCCACCCGGAGGTCTACATCGTGGCGCTGCCGTTCTTCGGCGTCGTCACGGAGATCATCCCGGTGTTCAGCCGCAAACCGGTCTTCGGCTACGTCGGAATGGTCGGCGCGACGATCGCGATCACCACGCTGTCCGCCACCGTGTGGGCCCACCACATGTTCGCCACCGGCGCGGTGCTGCTGCCGTTCTTCTCGCTGATGTCGTTCCTGATCGCCGTGCCGACAGGAGTGAAGTTCTTCAACTGGATCGGCACCATGTGGCAGGGCAGCGTGTCCTTGGAGACGCCGATGCTGTGGTCGGCCGGGTTCCTGGTGACGTTCCTGCTCGGCGGACTCAGCGGGGTCGTCATCGCCTCGCCCGCCATGGACTTCCACCTGACGGACAGTTACTTCATCGTCGCCCACCTGCACTACGTGCTGTTCGGGACGATCGTCTTCGCCATGTTCGGCGGCTTCTACTTCTGGTGGCCCAAGCTGACGGGCAAGCTGCTCGACGAACGGCTGGGGAAGATCCAGTTCTGGACGCTGTTCGTCGGTTTCCAGACCGCCTTCCTCGTCCAGCACTGGCTCGGTGAGATGGGGATGCCGCGCCGGTACGCGGACTACCTGCCCGCCGACGGCTTCACCGCCCTGAACACCATCTCGACGATCGGCGCCTTCCTGGTCGGCCTGTCCACCCTGCCCTTCCTCTACAACGTATGGAAGACCGCTGTGTACGCCCCCAAGGTCGACATGGACGATCCCTGGGGCTGGGGCCGCTCCCTCGAATGGGCGACCTCGTGCCCCCCGCCCCGGCACAACTTCACCGCGCTGCCCCGCGTACGGTCCGACTCACCCGCGTTCGATCTGCACCACCCCGAGGTGCGGGAGAAGCTGGCTCCGTCGGCTCGCGGACAGGTCGAGCCGACCCCCGACCCCCTGGGAGGACAGAGCGAATGAAATCCGAGGCGTATCTGTTCGCCGGCGTGGCCCTGTTCTTCCTCCTCACCGACGCCGCCTACATCTGGTTCGCACGCGAACCCGCCGGAATCGCCGCGCTGACCGTGTCCTTCGGCATGTCGTCGGTGATCTCGTTCTTCTGCCTGGTCAACTATCGGCGCAAGGGCGTGCGCCCCGAGGATCGCGCCGACGCCGAGATCCAGGAACGCAGTGGCACCATCGACTTCTTCCCGCCCCAGAGCGGCTACCCCGTCCTCACCGCGCTGGGCGCCGCCGTGACCGCTGTCGGCATCGTGTACGGCGTGTGGCTCATCCTCATCGGGTTCGGTCTTCTCTGGCCCGGTGTCTTCGGCATGGTCTTCCAGTACGGAAACCGGGAGAGCCGATGAAACAGTCCGAGGCTCTGAAGGAGCCGGCCACCGGGATGCGACAAGACCGACTGCCGTGAGCGCGATGGGCGGCCTACCGCCGGGTGCCCCCGCGGACAGCGCTCACGACCCGCGATGCGGAGTCCAGCGCCAGGACCAGGCCGGCAAGCAGCAGGCAGGCGCACGCTGCCATCCAGGAACCGACGGCGACGGCATGCGCGTATGAGGCCACCCAGGGCCCCGCAGTTCCGAGGTCCCAGAACGGTCGCCGTGGGAAATCGGCGCTGACCATCTCGCTCATGAACCAGCTCGCCACCGCGAGCATCGTCAGGCAGAATGCCGCCTTCGCAAGCCTCCGCCATCCCGGCGGGCGCTTGTGCACCGTACCCATCCCATCCCCTCTTCAGCGCCGTGGCTACTTTACAAACACCTGAGAGGGGCATGGGCATGCCATGTCCAGCAGGTTTCGCAGGAGCGGTCCGCTCGCGAGCCAGGGGCATCGTTACTTCGCTCCCTCCTCAAGCGATCCGTTCACTCCTCGCCGTTGGTTCCGCCTGCTACCGGATCCGCTGTGCGGCCCGCGGTCTGCAGACGTTCCTCCGCCGTCGTGGGCAGCTCGACCCGGTCCCGGTAGTACCACGAACTCAGCGACGCCTTGAGGCGGCGGTGCAGCGCCGCCTGGCGACCGGGGTGTGTGAGTGGCCGGGGAAGCTCCCTCACCAGCAGGCGGTAGCGCCGTTTCCGGTCAAGACCGGCATGGTGCTCCCCCATGGCGCCCCCGAGGTCCTGACGTACCACCCCGGTCTCCTCGCCCTCCCGGTACAGGTTCCGCTCGTGCAGTTGCAGCGCAAGACAGATGCGCCTGGTGAGGAGATGGGCGATGACGGGGCCGACGACGACGGCGAACCGGAAGACCCAGGTCAGAGTGTTGACAGAGACTCCGAACACAAAGGCGATCACGTCGTTGCCGCCCGCCATGAGGAGCACTGCGTAGAAGACGATGCCCGCCACGCCGAGCCCCGTCCGCACCGGCCGGTCGCGGGGCCGGTCGCACAGATGATGTTCGACCAGGTCACCGGTCACCCAGCGCTCAAAGAGCGGGTACAGGTACAGCACCAGGAACAGCAGCGCTGGCAGGACGACGGCCGGCAGCAGGACGTTCCACATGAAGGTGTGGCCGGCGACGTTGGTCTCCGCGGCCGGCATCAGCCGCAACGCTCCTTCCAGGAAGCCGACGTACCAGTCGGGCTGGGAGTCGGTCGATACCTGGTCGGGGACGTACGGGCCGTAGACCCACACGGGATTGATCTGCGCGACCGCGCCCATCACCGCGGTGACGCCGAAGACGATCAGGGACAGCCCGGCCGACCTGGCGACGAACCCGGGATACATCGGATGCCCCACCACGTTCCGGTTGGTCTTCCCGGGCGCCGCCCACTGCGTGTGCTTGAGATAGACCACCATGATCAGATGCACCGCGATCAGGGCGATCAGCAGACCGGGCACGAACAACACGTGCACGATGTAGAGCCGCTGGCTGAGCACCGTGCCGGGATAGGCGCCGCCCCAGGCGAAGAAGGCCAGATACGTCCCGACCACCGGGATCGACATCACGATGGTGTGAGCGGTGCGCAGGCCCGTGCCGGAGAGCAGGTCGTCGGGCAGCGAGTAACCGCAGAACCCCTCCAGGAGGGCCAGCAGGAACAGCGTCACCCCGATGAACCAGTTGAGCTCCCGGGGTCTGCGGAAGGCGCCGGTGAAGAAGATCCTCAGCATGTGCACGCCGATCGCCGCGACGAAGACAAGGGCGGCCCAGTGGTGCATCTGACGGATCAGCAGGCCACCGCGCACGTCGAAACTCAGCTGGATCGTCGTGTCGTACGCCTTCGAGACCAGCAGCCCCTGAAGCGGCTCGTACGAGCCTGTGTAGGTCACCTGGGCCAGGCTCGGGTCGAAGTACAGCGTCAGGTAACTGCCGGTGAGGACCAGAACGACGAAGCTGTACAGAGCGATCTCGCCGAGCAGGAACGACCAGTGGTCGGGAAAGGCCTTGCGCAACAGCTGCCCGGCCAGCTCAGAGACGGGCGCACGCCGGTCCGTCACAACGTACGCCTGGAACGCGGCCTGTCGCGCCTGCGCCTTGAGTGTCGCCTTGCGCCTCCGCATCAGCACGCCGCATCACGCCTCTCCGCGTTTCTTTCCCGTACCGCCGTGCCGCGCAGCTCGGTCGGCCGCGCGGCACGCCGACGCGTAAGGGGTGCCGCGTGATGCAATCCTGATCGTGATCCCGAGGCGTATTGCGCAGGCATGCCGACGGCACACGGTTTCGGGCGGCAACCGGGTGCTTCCGCTCCCGGTACACGACGCCCAACGCGGCAGGACGCCACCAAGGAGTCGGAGTGGGCAGTGGCAGCAACATCATCGAGGTACTGACAGCGGACCACCGGGAGATCCAGCGGCTTGTCGACCGCATCCGCTCCTCGCCGCCCGCCGGTGGCGAACGGAAGTCGCACGTCGAGCAGCTCAGCATCAGCCTGGTCCGCCATTCAGTGGCGGAAAAGGAGCACCTGTACCCGACGGTGCGCCGATACCTGCCGGACGGCGATACCTGGGCGGACCGTGGACTCAGCGCACACCGGGCGATCGCGGAGCTGCTGGATTCGCTCGAAGCCCTGGAAGCGAGCAGTGAGCAATTCACAGACCGGCTCCTGTCCGTGGTCGCCCGCGTGACGGAACACGTCGTCGAGGAGGAACAGCTGCTCTTCCCGCGCCTGCACGCCGTGTGTTCCCCTGATGTCTTGCAGGAAATCGGAGCAAAGGCCCGCGAGACGGAGGGTTCGGCACCCACCCACCCCCGGCCGGGCGCACCCCGATCAGCCCTCATGACCAAGGCCACCGCACAGGTGTGGGGGCCTTGGGACCGCCTTCGTGATCTCGTGAAACACCGCGGCCGAAACTGAACTCATGCGGAGCAGGCACGGCCCGGCGTCGCACCACGGACGCCAACGCCCGCCCAAGCCGACGAGCCTTCCGTCAACGAGTACTACGACCCCTTCGGCACCGACATCGGATGCCTCCGCAAGGAGGGTCTCACCCGGCAGAAGGTGCAGGTGCTGCGCTCACGGCTGGCCGCGCTCAACTCCGTCCTGAGGCAAGGAGCCGAGACCGCCGGCTTCACACCGGTGAAGCCCGACTTCGGGGGCCATGGCCTGTGCAGCGCCCAGCCGTACGTACAGTCACCGACCGACCGCGCCCCACTGCACCCGACGGCCGCCGGAGCCCTGGCCATCGCCCTCGCCGACCAGCACGCCATCCCCACCCCGCCCAGTGATCGCCCCTGAACGACGTCACCTGCGACACGGCCACCGCCCCGACCTCGTCAGGCCGGGTGGCGCTCCAAGACCTCGCCCGTCCTGGCGTCCACCACATGGACCGTCGCCGACTCATCGGCAACGCCCAGGACGCTGACCTCCCAGACGGGAGTGCCATCACGCTGTTCCAGTTCAATGGCGGTGATGACCTCGCCGTTCGCCGTGTCGGCCGCTTCACGGGCCGCCTGGCCGGGCAGGAGCCGAGCATCCGTAAAAAGCCGCACGAGCTCCTGACGCTCGGAATCCGACTGCGCGGGACCGGAACTCGTCCCCAGCACATCGCCCCGGGTCGCATCAAGCCGAACCGTCGTGAGCTGCCCGTCCTGGTCCGCAATCCGGCTCTCCCACACGGGCGAGTCCGAATCGGGGTCCTTCAGCTCCAGAGCGACCAGCTCACCGCCGGTCACCTCGGCGACGGACAGGCGAATCGCACGCTCGTAGTCAACCTCCACCATTTCGAACCGCTCGGCCGGCTCGTTCAGCGGATCGTCCCGACCGCAGCCCACCAGCAGCGACAGCACGGCAAACGGCACGCACAGAAGCACGGCGAGCCGCATGCGCACCCGCCCGCCCCCGCACCGAGAGATGACTCTGGACGCTCCCATACAGGCCGACTATCCACTCGAAATGGGATGAACCTATCCCGCCTCAAGAAGTTGTCTACATTCGGCAGGAGACTCGCACTGGGTCTCAGACATCCCCGCTTACACCGACGGCAACCTCGCCCGGGGCGTTGCGTAACGTTCCCAGCCGGGCCGTGGAGCAGGGCGGTCGCACCCTGGCGTTCGCCCCGGTGAGCGTCGAAGGCGAGCACCACCTCCTGTTCACCCTGGATTCGGTGCGACTTCCCACCCCCCGGCATTCGTCTCGCCTCGCCACGCCGATGCCGGTCGTCGGCCCGCCAGGAAGACCGGCCGCGCCCGAAGGAGTGACGGCCAATAGGGGCACGAATGTTGGTGTGGCGACCCGGCTTGAGGGATGTCGGCCGTCGGCGACCGCCGGCCTCACCGTGAGGGACGGGTCGCTGCTGCCTAGTGCCGCGACAGGCAACGTTCGCCCCGTCACGACGCCCGGCACGCTCCCCCACGCTCTCGACTCCGCTCGAGCAGGGGGTACCCCCTGCTCGCCGC
>NZ_JBEXSH010000010.1:0-34795 GCF_040613555.1 Streptomyces sp. NPDC006265 | reverse complement strand
GCCGTCGGCTGACCCGGCCGCCCGCCCGACCGGACGACACGACATCAGCGGCGCCGCACCTCAGAGTGCGGCGCCGCTCTCATGCCAGCGGGGCGTTACATCGTTCCCCTCCAGGGGAACCCCGCAGGCAGGACGGCCCGCACGAGCGTTCCCGGGATATGGCGCCGCGCGCCGCCTGCCCGAGTGCCGGCCTACGCGGTACGAGTGGGGGCGTGACGCACAACTTCGGCTTCCACTTCACCCAGGAGCTGGGCAACCACTTCGGCCCGCCCACCGACAGTTGGCCCGCGAGCGCGGAGCGGGTGACCCCGTTCTTCGCGATCGTCGTCAACGCACTGGGCACGGACGACGCGGCGCGGTGGTTCGAGGCGGCCCGCAAGGCCCACCAGCGCGTGGTGGCTGCGGAACGGGACCGGACCCACCACTTCGGCTTCGCCCAGCACCTGGACGTGGAAACCGAGGCGCACCAGGAGCCCACTCTCCCCGTCGTGGCCGCCTTCGAAGCGACGAAGGCGCTGTACGAGATCACCCGCCGGGACTCCGGTGTCGACGTCGACGTGTTCTTCGGCTGCGCGCTGCGGGCGTGCTCGCGCGGCAGCGGCCGGACCGACGGCACACCGGTGGCAGCAGGCGCGAACGCGTAGCCGCCCCGGGCGCAGCGGCCGGCTCCTGCAGTCGAGCGAGAGTTCGGCTCCGTGACGGCAGGCGTATGGACACGGGACACCGCGGCCGGTGTCGGACGGCTATCAACGGGCGGGCGGTAGCACCAGGTAAACCGGTTTGTTCTGGAGCAGCAGAACAACCGACGACTGCTCGGCGCGCACGCTGCATGCAGCAGCTGCGCATAGATCTCGCGCGGAGCATCGCAGTTCTGTGAACTTATGCAGCCGCCGGGACGGGTCCGCGGCCCTGCTGCTGGCCCTGGAGCAGTGAGCGCCGGCTGCATGCAGCGAGGCCGTGCAGCGCGCAGCTGCTGCTCCGACTGGGCGGGCCTGCTGCTCGTGCAGCACCCGTGTGCCGTCTGGGGCGTGCGATTACTGCGCCACAGCACCCGACCCCGAGCAGCAACCGGCGTTGCACCCTTCACCACCAGGAGCAGCAGCCGGTTGCGCAACGGACGCTGCACGGTGCAGGCCGGGAAGGGTGCAACGGACTGCAACGTGCAGTCGGCATGCAGTCGGTTGCAGCAACGGCGGGCTTCACCGGGAGCGCCGGCACCCGGCGACGCCGGGGTCGATCGACACCGGCGTTGCACCCCAATGGTGGTTAGTACAGATGGCGGTCCTGTGCAGGTAGTAGATCCCTCCCCCTGAGAGCAGGGCTCGGTCCGGGGCGACCAGGAACCCCAGCGAGACGACGACGGCGGCGAGACGCTCACGGAGCCACCCCAAAGGGACCAGCGGCACCTTCGGTCCCTGGAGGCGCTGTACGGCGCCGTGAGCGCCTCTGGCGGTCCTGATCGCCGCTCGGGAGCCCGGAGGGCGTCAAATCGCCGCAGGCGGCCTTACAGGGCCGGGAAGGATCATGTGTGCCGGGCGCTGGCAGCGCGTGGTCACAGGCGAGGGGAGAAGCTCGGGTCCCGTTCCGCGAGCTCCGCTCTCAGGGGGAAGGGATCTACAACCCGCACCGGAAGCACTATCTGTACTAACCACCATTGGGGTGCAACGCCGCCTTCGCGCCGTGACGGCAGATCCTTGGCGCGAGCTGCTCAGCGCGGCGGCAACAGCCCCGGGCTACCTCCGGCCCTCGAAGGCGCTGTACGTCGCCGTGAGCGCCTCCGAGGCTCTTGATCGTCGGCTCGGGAGCCCGGCTGGCCTCGGAACGCGGCAGGCGGTCGTATGGGGCCGGGAAGGATCATGCCCGCCGGACGCTGGCGGTCTGGGTCACAGGCGAGGGGGGAGATGCTCGGTTCCCGCGCTGCGAGCTTCGCTCTCAGGGGGAAGGAAGAACAACCCGCAGGTAGGTACTACAAGTACCTACCTACATTGGGGTGCAACGGCTGCCCTCGGGCCGGGCCCGGCGGGAGTCGGTGGCGCAGCACTGGCCACGACTGGAGGCGGCAGCCGGCTGATGGGTGCAAGACCGGAACGGACGTGCGGCGCGGCCGCGGCTACAGGCGCTGAGCGAGGGTCTCGCAGTAGGCCAGGGGAACGGTCGCCTGGTACAGGTTGCCCTCGGCTGCGTTCCGGGAGGCCATCCCGAGCATCATCGCGAGGCTGTGCAGCCTCTCGTCTCCGTCGGCGGCGTCTTCGCCCAGGCGCTCGCGCATGACGCGGTCCGCCTGGTCCAGGACCTCGGGCCAGACCCCGGCGTGTGTCTTCGGGTCCACTCCGGTCAGGGGCGTCAGCCACAGGTCGGCGTGGGACTGGAGCAGCTGCTCGGCCGACCGGTAGTCCAGGACCGATCCGCAGGACAGGCGCAGTCCGTCGGTGTCGGCGGCGGTGCCCGGCCACCCGGGCAGGGCCTCGGAGTGGGCGGGGCACAGGAGTGCGAGCCAGGCTGGCGGCTCCCCCGGCGAGGCGGCGGGGCCCTGCCGGAGCGTGGTCGGTGTGGCGGGGCAGTCCAGCACCTGGCGGAGCCCGGTGAGCTGTCGGCCGGCGGTGAGCTGCGTGATGTCGGACGGCACCTTGGGCTCCTTCGGCGGCTAGACCTCGATGTAGGCGACGACCACGACGGTGCGCAGCGCGGTGACGAAGTACAGGACGCGGACGGCTTCGACTTCGTCGGCGTACTGGCGCAGCTGGGGGCCGGCGGTGTCGCCGGGGATCGGCTCGCCGACGTCCGGGTCGACGGAGATGACGACCAGGGCGCGGTCCAGGGCGTGGATGTCCGCCTCGCTGGTGATGTTCTCCAGCTGCTTGGCGGCGGAGTCGGAGAAGGCGATCCGGGCGCGGCGAGGCCCGTGCGCCGACGGCATCAGGCGACGGCCGGGCGCTGGGCGGCGAGCCGGGCGAGGTGGGCCTCGCGCAGTTCCTCCCAGGGCGTGCAGTCCTCCACCGAGGGCAGCCCGTTGGCCGCGATGTCCTCGAGGACGGCGGCGAACTGGTCGGCGTTGGCGCGGGTCCGGGCCGCGTACGCGCGCAACCCGTCGGCGGCCGCGGGCTCCAGCTGCTGCCGGGCGTGGTCGGCGGGGGCCGGCTCTTCGCTCATCGAGGCCTCCAGGAGGGCGGAACTGGCGTCTGCTCCCACGGTATCGGCCACCCCGGCCCGAGGGGACCACTCCGGACGAACCCGGCCGTACGGCGGTGCGGGACCAAGGGACCCAGGTGGACCCAGCAGCCGTTGCGGATCGTGTCCACCAGCGAAAACACCGGTCTCGGGACCCAGGGACCCAGGTTCTGGGGCGGTTGCTGGGTCCAGCTGGGTCCGCCCGCGCGATGACACAGATCAGCTGAACAGTGACACAGATGGACGTGCCCACCTGGGGAAACGGGGGGTTGATGACACAGATGACACAGGTCCGCCGGACTGTTCAGGCCGGGATGCCGGGCACGGCCTGGCCGTCCGTGATCTGGAGGCGGGCGGCCATCGCGTGGCCGTCGCACACCATGTACCAGCCGCTCGCCGTCGTTACGTTCTGTGCTGGTCACGAGTGCGCGCGATGCATGATCAAAAATGTCACACTCCCTCTCGAACCCCGCCCTGGGGGGCTCACGGGACCCAAGAAGCGGACATAGGGGAACATATTCAAGGCGACGTGACACTTTTTCAGAGGAGCGTGACAGGCAGTGTCACGCTCACGCTCTGTCAGCGTGACACCTTGCCGGATGAGACGGTCGGTCCCTCGATCAGCGGATCTGCTTCACATGCCCCGGACCGAGATCATCTGGTCCACGGATTTCTGAACCTTCGGCAGGAACGCCGCGATGGTCTCACTACTGGGTTCCTCGCCGAGCAGTTCCAGAGCGGTCGCGTGGGTGAGGACGATGTCGGGCTGGTAGACCAGGCCTGCGGCCCACACGTCCAGCTCCGCTTCAGTGCCCCCGTCGTCGCCGGGACCGTAGTTGATGTACAGAACGGGGAGCTCAGCGGAAGAGTCCAAAAGGGTACGGATGTCTGCGGCGGTGACCTGCGGCGCTGGACTGTCGACGGTCGGTTCCATGGTGTGACGCTCCTCCGGCTGATAGTCGAGTCAGCCTATGGCCGCTGCGGCGGCCAAACCGATGGGGATCGGGGAGGGCCGGGGCAGCACGAAGAGTGAGATCAGCCTTGCCCGGACCGGGTGCTGGCGAGGAACGCGGCGAGGTCGCCGGTGGCCTCGGGGTCGGCGGTGGTGAGCCGGGCCGCGAACGCCAGCTGGTCGACGCCGGCGCCGGGCGCGAGGTGCGCGAGTTCGGTGAGCAGTGCGGCGTGGGCGAGCAGATGCGTCGGCAGCAGATCGGCGGCGGCCGCGCGGGCGGTTGGCTCCGCGTAGTGCCCGCGGTGCGCAGCCAGGGCGTGGGCGAGCCAGGCGTCGACGTCCTTCTGTACGTACGAGCCGGCCCGCCGGGTGAGTTCGTCCCGGGCGGCTTCGTCACCTTCGCGGGGCTCGGCCTGCTCCAGCGTGCCGAGCTCGCGCAGCGCCTGGAGCTCATCGGCGCGGGCCGCGACCCGGGCGGCTTCGCGCAGCTCGGCTTCCCGGACGGCGGCGGCCGCGGCGTCGGCGGCGAGCTCCTCCTGGACGTGCGGGTCGGCGTCCGGGTCGTAGACGGCGTCCGGGGCCGCGACGGCGAGCAGCTGGTCGATGCGCTCCCACTCAGCGAGCTCCGCCCGGCCGCGTTCGTCGTCGGCCAGGTGCTCGTGCCGCGAGTCCTGCCGTGCGTCGAACCGGGCGTCCTCGAGGGCCGCCGCGACGGCGCCCGCGTCCATACCCTTCGCGCGGCGGCGCACCACACGCCGTCCGATGCGGGCGGGGTCGACCGGCGCGCGGGGCGCGGCCAGCGGGGCGAGCGGTCGGCGCAAGGTGCGCCGGGGCGTGGTCATCTTCGGCCTCGCATTCGTGGTGCGGATTTGGAGCGGACCGCCGCCAGAGCGCTGTGCGACGGCCCGCGAATAAGGTTTATAGCAGGCTCTGAATTCTGGGTGGTCAGAACTCAAAATCTATCGACCGCACGTGCGTGAAATCCGCTCGGAGGCCGTCAGCGCGGGTGCCCCACTCCGTGAAATACGACTCGGTGATGGCCTCCGCGACGATCGGATGCAGGTCTTCCTCCGTCGCACCGGCCTCCTGGAGCTGGAGGATCTGCGCGGCGTAGGTGGGCGAGATCGGGGTGGTGATGGTGCGCTCACGGCCGTCGTCCGAGCTGCCCGTGCAGGTGAATCCGAAGTAGGCCGTCACCTCCACCATCATTCCGCTGGAGGTCGCCGCTCGCTCCCGCGCCTGCGCTCTGACCTGCGGTTGCCACTGGGATTCGGTCTCCTCCACCAGCGCGGCCTGGAGCCTCTTCTGAGGCTTCTTCAGCTGCCCGGCGCGGTAGCGCTGCACGGTACGGGGCGAGACGCCCAGCTGTTCGGCGAGGGCCTTCGTCGACCGCTTGGCGCGCGTGTAGAGGAATTCGATCTGGGCCTTTGCGGATTTCGGCGCGGGCCGGGTGAACACCTTGCGCTCCGCCCGCTTGAGGGCGTCCAGGACCCTGTTGCGGCGCGGGGCCGGCGGCTGCGTGTCGTCGCTGCTGTCGATCATTTTTCCAGCAGACACCCGTTCCCCTGTGGACAGATTCCGCGGCCAGGCGCCCGACCGCTGCGGGTGGGGTTGACGGCGTAGATCAGCGGGTCTTGGGTGGAGGGCCACGTCCAGAGCAAGGGGACTGGCCATGGATCTGCTCAGGCTTTCCGACCGGCTGCCGCAGTGTTCACGCTGCCGAGGCGACCTCATCATGAGCGGGGTGGCGCCACAGAACGACAAACACGGGCGGCCGATCCACCTGGAGCTGTGCCCGGTGTGCGACACCGGCGACGTCGACCGCCCGGCGGCCGGCCTTCTCGTGCAGTGGTTCGCCAACGACGGCGGTCATGACGAGAGCCGCGTCAAGGAGGGCTCGCACCTGCTGATGGAGTGGACGAAGGAGTGCATGGCCACCCACGGCTGGTACTTGCACGACACCCCGCCCGACCAGCCCTGAGCCGTCATCAGCAGCAGCTGCCGGGCGCGCAGCGCCGCCGCGTCGTACGGGCAGTACGGTCGCCGGGTCGAACTACTGTTGGGGCCGTGGCGACAACGTACGACTACCCGAGCGACCTCATCGCAGCGCAGCAGGCACTCACCCAGGTGCGGGCCGACCTCACCGCCCTGTACAAGCGACTGCCCTACTCCGTCGAACCGATGGAAGGCTGGCAGCGCCCCGAGGGCTACTGGCTCACCCCCTCCCGCGCATACCCGGACTCGCCGGGCTGGTCGGAGCAGGAGCAGAAGGAAGTCGCCGCGCTGCGCGAGCGGGAGCGCGACCTCACCGCCGCGATCGTCACGCACGCCTTCTGGAACGACGTCGCCGGACCCGATCGGCTCGATGCCCGCTCCCAGCTCAAGCACGCCCTCGAACGTGAGGACGGCGAGGGCCAGGAGGCGGCGTAGCCGTGGCGGACACGCCACCCGAGCCGGAGCCGCCGCCCATCACCGTGGTCCTCCCCGACGGCCAGGAGGTCACCGGCCGCCTCCAGGAGCGCCAACAGATCCCGGGTACCTGGCTGTACAAGGTGGCCGTCCCGGCCTGGCAGAACTCGCCTTCCGGGCAGGTGGAGCCCGCCTGGTACGTGGTGTGGGTGCAAGCCCCCGACCACGTGAAGCCCGTCCCCGGCGTCTCGTACGACGACGTCCCCACGACCCGGCTGCCGCCGCCGACGACAGAGCAGCAGATCCTCGGGAAGCGCCGCCCCTCGGGCTGGGTCCTGCAGAAGCTGAACGACGGCCGCGGTCCCGGCCGGGGCATCATCCACGCCGTCGACTGCGAGGAAGCACCCGCCGGAGCACCGGTGCTCAGCTTGGACAGGGCGCTGGACGCTGCGGAGCATCCCGGTACTCGGCTGTGTTCTTTGTGCGGCGCGGCGCAGGAGCTGGATCCCGTGCTCAAAGGGTTCGACCACAGCGACGGCGAATAGGCCCGTTCCTCTGTCAAGGGCCGAAGGCGACATGCACCAGGTCCTCTTGCACAACCCGGTTCGCTTCGGAGAGGTAAAGGGAGAGAGCTCCGTAGCGAAGACGAACCGTTTCGCAGTGCTCGCAGAAGCCTGAGACACCGTCCTACAAGAAGTCGGATGCTCTGCTCGCGTTGAAACCGCCAACTCCGGCGAAGAGATCTACCGACTCCGCAAAGAGAGCGACGATGTTTCGCTTCCCAACCTTGCCACGGACAGGTGTTTCAGTGGTTCAAGGCCTCAGTTATCGCGCCTCAAAGAGGGCTCCGCAACGCGTTCCTGAGCGTTCTCAAGGCTTGTCGGCTCCACTTCGGCATTAGCGGGCATCAGCTTTCACCTTCGGTCGCCCCACGCCCCGGACGGCATCGCCGCAGGTGGGAGGCTTGCAACCTTCGATGACTTGACAAGCCGCAGCGCCTAGCACATGTGCGGTGACTCCGCTGAGGTGCCTTCCCCAGGCTGAGTTGGCCTTCGATGCCGTACAGAGGCAGAGGGAAGGTCGGGCCGTGATGTGCGTAGGCTTCTGAGTCGACGGCAGCGGCAGTGCCCCGTGGGTTCTGCAGCCGCTCCAACGGTGCAGTCGTCAACGCGTAGTTCGACCGCTTCAACCGGAAGGAGACAAAGCAGTGGCCCCCTGCTCCAACAAGGGGCCACTCGCGTAGTCCGACAGCTCCACCCCGTACCAGAACGCATTCCAAGATGGGAGAAGAACCATCAGGTCCGAGCCCGAGCCTACGGGGCGCCATGTGCTGCCGTCGAGTCAAGGCAGTCCCGGCACGCCCGCAGGCATAGCCGCACAAGCCCGTCACCACACCTCCTGTATGAACAGGGAGAGGCGGGCTTCGTGAACAACGACCAGATCAGCGTGCGCATGGTCGTGCTGTTGCTGGTGGGCGCGTTAACCGTCGTCGTCGCTCTCCAAAACCCGGCGCTCGGAGCGGCGATCGGCGTCGGCGTCGTTGTTGTCGCCCTGCTCAACGAGCTGATGGGCAGATAGCCGGCGGCCATCCCACCCTCGCGGATACGCGAGCGAGCCCCGGACCACATCGGTCCGGGGCTCGCGGGCTGTTCGGGCGCGGCTGCTACAGATCGAAGGTGTCACCCGACTACAGGAGCCGACGCTTCCGCGTTCGGGTCCGCGATGGAGCTGGCCAGCGCGTTGATCCTCAGCTGGAGTTGCTTGATGCTTTCGCGGACGTCATCGTCGATCACCGTTGCCAGTTGCTGGGGGTCGATTGATTCGATGCCCTTCGCGGTGGACTTCAGTGCCTTGAGGTACTGGGTGCGCTGTTCAATTGTCTGGAGGTCCCGATCGGACTCCACCGTCTCCTCGATGGCTTCCCGTACGGTTTCGTATGCATCGGTGACGCTCTCAGGGGTCGCCTCTGAGTCTTCGACGGCTGCCAGGCACGCGGAAACTTTCTGGCGGGCCTGACTGGTGAGCTCGATGATCTGACCGGCGGGGGTCTTGGCTTTCCCGTCTGTGGCGACTTGCCGTACGAACTCGATGCGTTCTGCCTTGCGTGTCTGAGCCGCGGCTTCTTTGCGGATCGCCGGGTCAGACATCGCCTGCGCAACCACTGTGGCTCTGAGTTCCGTGCGTCCCATCAAGGCATCGCGAGCGGCCTCGGCTGTCTTGGGGTCGCCCAGGATCGCAGTGCGCATCGCGGCCGGATTCTTGGCCACCTTCATGGCTTCGGTGTAGCTGGTGCCTGCGGCTTTGGCTTCCTCCGCGATGCGCTCGCGCCGGTCGGTGCTCTGTTCGTAGACGGTGAAGTAGTCGCCCCAAAGGTTCGCGTCGGGCAGGTCAATCTCTTGGCCCGGGGTCAGCTGGTCGAAACTGGGGACTTTACTGTCTGCCGCCGCACGTTCCCATGCACGGTAAAAGCGCATCACCCGCGCAGCAGAGGTGCCGGCCATCTCGGCGAACCTGCTGGCGGATACCTTCTCGACATCCCCATCGTCGACACCCCACGTCTCGCTCGGTCGGCGCTCGACTGCGCCGGGCTGGACGTTGCGGGCGACCAAAAGCCCGAAGACCCATCCACCGCTTCGGTCATAGGCGCCGAAAACCCGGGCATCGCGGGCGACGGGGTCACGTTCGGGGTCGGGCCCGAGGAGCCGGATGACCTCCGCGCGCATGGCGTCCATCTGCTCTCGGATGCGTGGCACGCCTTCGTGCGGATGCCGCAACTGAAGCAGTATGCGGACGTTCTCCACACTGGCACCAAGCCCGAAGGGGGGGTTCGCTTCGATGAACTCGGAGAAGCTGTTGAACGGCTTCTCCTGGTTGACGCCGGAGGGGACCTTCTTCCAGGTTCCTTCCGCCATGACGGCTGCCAGCAGCTCCAGGAAGCCGATCGGCGTGCCACCGTTGCGTTCCAGGGAGTCTCGGAGCTGGTAGACCTGATGCTGCTCCTCAGTGAGATAGCTGTTTGATTCGACTCGGACGGTCATGGAGCTCTCCTACTTGAGGGCCAGTGCAGCGCGGAACCTCCTGCTGGCCTTCTCTACGGTATTGGCGTTCGCCGCCGTGCAGCCGGCAGCCTCGTTCACGCGTGCCGTCGCTTTCATCGCAGCGTCCCCGTAGCCGGCGTCTCCCGGCTTCACACCGCCGCGGTACAGATACTGCCTGATCGTGTCTGAAGTTTTGGAGTTGAAATCGGCGATCTGCTGACGTTCGGTCTTCGGGGCCTCTGTGGGCGGTTCCGGTTCCGGCTCGGTGCGCGGCTGGGGGACCGGGGTCGGCTGCTTGAGCATCATCCCGGCCATCTCGATGATCTGCTTCAGCTTGGTGACGTCTTCTGCGGCGTCGACAGCTCGCTTCAGCGTCTCGACCATCAGCGTCTCGTCCGCGTCCATGTCGAGTTCGTTGCTTGAGGCCCTGGTGGTCGTGGCGACCGCGGAGTCGATGTAGGAGAACTCCTCCTGGACGGCGTCTCCGGGCTCCTCGCGTTCCTCTTGTTCCCGTTCTTCCAGGACCTTCAGTCCCCGGTCGTTCTCCTCGCGCAGGAGGTCGAGGAAGCCCTGCATCTTCGGGTCGTCCGGGGCCACGATCAGGCAGGTCTGTTCACGGGCCGGCGTGCCGTCCCATACGCGCAGGCCGCGGCCGATCAACTGCATCAGGTGGCCGCCGTCGCGGTAGTGGGTCAGGATGCCGACGACGGTGATGGTCTTGCAGTCGTAGCCGATGAACGCCATGCGCACGGTCACCAGCAGGTCCATCGGCTTGACCTTGAAGTCCTGCAGGACCTGTGAGGCACCGGTGTCGGATGACACGGCGAGCGCCACGCGCAGGTCGGGGTAGCGCTGTTGGAGGTACTTGTAGACCTTCTTGGCGTCCTGCTGCTGCATGCAGGAGATCAGGCCGCGGTAGGAGGCGTGAAACTTCTGCTTGTCCCGGATGGCCCTCACGACGTCGTCGACGAGGGGCTGCCAGGTCTTCTCGTCCCTGAGCACGGGTACGAGTTCGCTGCCGTCGTCGGACAGGTTGTACTCGAGGACGCTGTCCCCGCGGCCGGCATCGTCGGCAAGCGTGCGCTTGGAGACGCGCGCATTGGTGAGGCGCATCTCGAACTTGCGCAGGTAGCCCTCCGCAATGCCGTTGGAGTACTTGGCTTCCGCGTGGTGGACCAGGACCTCACGCTTGGGGTCGGTCGGGTGGGGCTCGTAGTCAGCCAGCACCAGCCGCTGGTTGTCTGCGCGGTTCGGCGTTCCGGTCAAAAGCAGGGTGTGCCGGGCGTACTCGTGCATCTGCTTGATCAATGCGCCAGCGCGGGTACCGCCCTCGCCGGCGTCGGGGTCGGTCGTGTCGCCGCAGAATTGCGCCTCGTCAGCCACGAGCAGGAACCGGCCCTGATGCTTGGCCGCCCATTCCAGAAAGACCGACTCGTTGGTGACCAGCGCGCTGTAGGTGGAGACGAAGCCGCTTCCCGGTTCGGTTACCGGCGTGAGCGGCTTTTCTTTGATTTTGTGCCGAATCATCCCGATGCGCTTGGTGCTGTCGAACAGCAGGCACATCCCCTTCGTCACAGAACCTTGGCTGTCCCGCTGCATCCAGTCGGTCTCGCACTGCTCGGCGAGGGCGACCCGGGGGGCGAAGACCGCCACGTGGTCGATCAGGCCGGCCCTGAAGAGCCTGGTGGCTGTTGCCTGGTAGGTGAGCGTCTTTCCCGACCCAGGAGAGGCGAGGACGGCCGTCAGGCGCTCACCCGCATGGATACGGTCAAAGACTTGATCGATGACCTCCCGCTGGAAGGGCCGCGGCGAGAATTCGTCGGTGTACTGCACCCCACGTCCTTTTCCTCTGTTGCACTGCGCACACAGTGCTTGCCCGTTCTCGATCACTGTCCGGCCGCCCTGCACCCAGGGCACCATGTGGTCGGCCTCCCAGCCGTCCAGCAGCGGTGCACTGCACGTCTCGCACCGTCCTTCGGCGAGGTCGTACAGGATGTTGCGCTGGTTCTGGGTGAAGAACCGCTGAGGATCCCGATCCGCCACTACAGCTCCCTAAGTCCCCCGATATGCACCTCAGTTGCCGGTTCGCAGGCTACAGGCGGGGTCTGACAACGAGCCGTGTACTGAACGGGATTGACCGATCATCACTTCTTTCTGATCGGCGGACGGGCCGAAGGACAGGTCGGCAGGCGCACAGCGCACTGAGCGCCTGGACAAGCCGTCGACGGTCCGCGAGATCCTAGGGCCGCGCCGGCGCCCCGGCTGGGTCCTGCAGAAGCTGGGCAGCGGCCGTGGCCCCAGCCAGGGCGTCATCCACGCCATCGACTGCGGGGAAGCACCCGCCGGGGCGCCGCCGCTCACCCTGGACCAGGCATTGGGTGCGGCGGAGCACCCGGGCGTCCGGCTGTGTTCCCTGTGCGGCGCTGCCCTCGAACTCGATCCCGTGCTCCGGGGCTTCGACCATGGCGGCAGCTGACGGACGTACGAGGATCCGGGCGCTGCCTCAGTTACCGGACTGGCCCAAGAAGGCATCGAACATGGCGCGGGTGCGCTCCGGCCCGTACAGGGTCATCTGCTGCTGGACGAGGGCCTCGATGCGCTCCTTGACTTTGGTGAGCTCCTCCGGCGTGTCCAGGTGTGTGGGATCGAACGGCTCCTCGACACCGACCACCGCCGGGAACGGCTGGTCTGCCGTCCCGATGTCGTAGGCGCGCACCTCTGGGACGAGCGGCAGCACGATCAGGCGGGAGCCCTCCGTCAGGTTGAGCGCGGCAGCGGAGGGCGCGTACAGGTTGCCGACCTTCTCCCGCAGGAAGAACGCGGCCATCTCCGCCGGGGAGACGATGAACCCCCACCTCTCGTACATGTGCGCCAGATCGTCGTCCCATACGTAGCCGGTCAGCATCCGGCGGCCGCGCTGACGCTCGAAGTCGGCGGCCGCCCGGACCAACTGCCGGCCGATGCCCTGCCTGCGGGACGCGGGCGCGACGGCCATGAAGGCCAAGTGCGCGGTGACCGCGTTGACCCGGTCGAACATCTTGCGCTGCATGCCGACCTGCTGGGCATACAGGTTCTGATGCGCTTTCAGGTCGGCCAAGTCGTCGCCCGGCTTCGAGCCGAGACTGCCAGCCTGCACCAGCACAGCGCCCAGCAGCGTGCGGCGCCGCTCGAAGACCAGGAGGCGGAACGGCTCAGCGAACCGGGTCGTGTCGACCCCTTTGTCGAGAAGCTGGCAGGACACCGCCAGCTGCATCCGGTCCTGTTCGTCCCGGGCCACTTCCGCGAGCAGGTTCCGGACGGCGTCGCCTTCTCCGACACGAGCCGGACGTACCCCCGACGTCTCCCCCTTGCGTGCCTTGACCCGCCCCATGTGTGTCCCCCTCGGTGTCTGTGGTGCGCAGCGTTCCGGGGAAGCGGCTCACCGTCGTTGCTCCCGTCAAGAATCGCGCCGGCCCGGCCGTTGCGTGGTGCATCCCGCGAAAGATTCCTCCGGAAGAGCTGTTGACGGCGACGTTGATGATGACGTCACCGCCGGTCTGCGCCAGGGAGTCCGGCACCCCGGCGAGGACCAGGGCGAGCTCCGGATTGTCGAGCGGCGGCATCGGGGCCTGCCCGACCCCCTTCTCGCTGCTGCTCTCCTCGTAGGACGCCAGGCTCGCCGTGACGGAGGCGTCGAAGTATCGCCAGGCGGAGCGCACCTGGATTCTGAGCCGCTCGGAGACGGTGGTGATCTGCTTCTCGATCGTGTCCTCCACGGTCGCCGGCGCAAGGGGCACCCCCCGGCGTGCCAGCTCCGCGAGCGTCTGGGGAACGGCTTCCTTGAACGCCTTGGTGTTCAGCGCGAAGCGAGTAGGACGTGGGGTGTCATCGGCAGGATCGGTGCATAGGACCTGGCGCACGCACCCGCCGCCAGGCGCACCAGTCACACGCCTACCAAAAGGGGTAAAATGCACATAATGGACTGATCTCCACCTGTGGAGGGGGGAGGGCCGATGAACCTTGGTCCCATCCCGCTCAATAAGCGCGTTGTTCTCGTCCTGGTGAGCTGGCAACTCGGCATCATCCTTGCTATTGCCACGGCTGTACTCGGGCCCCTGATCGGCATCTCGCATGGTCCGCTCAAGGGCTGGCTCATCGGCATCTTGGCGTTCGTGGCCGCAGTCGCTGCCCTCATCGTCGCCATTCGCGGCAAGCTGAAGGGCTACGCGTGGTTTATGAAGCAGGTGTATGAACGTGTCTACCTAGCTGGGATCCCCCTTCTTAATGACCTCAAGAACTTCACATGCATTACTGATGGGGCGTCAATTGGCTCTGCCTTCAGCGAATTGCACCGGAGTGTCCTCGACACCGCAATTGAGGTTTGCGGGAGCCCCTCCCTTAGGTCTCAACGCCGAGCAGCTATCTATGAGTTGCGGGACGGCAGCAGTGATCTCATCCGCGGGCCAGTCCGCGGCAGGCAGCATCTCGGTGCCCAACCGCGAGAAAGGTTCTCAGCAGAGCACCTGGAAGACAGCCATGTTGTCACCTGGTGCAAGGGAGTTCGCAACGGGATGAAGCCTCTCGTTGACTACCAACCCCGGGCAAAAAAAAGTGCCCGAGGGTCCGTCAGCTCAACGGCTGCCTATGAGAGCTACATAGCTACGCCCATCTTCATCAAGGTCGAGCGCCCAGGTGGCGACGACCTTGGAAAAACCTACGGACTTCTTGCACTCGATAGCGCAGCATCAGGCGATCTGGTTGAAGATGACAAGCAGTCCATGATAATGCTTGCGAGCATCCTTGCGGCTGCTTACGCGCACAGAGACTCGGTTCTCGGCCGTTCCAATCCCATAGCGTCCCGTAACACTGAGAAGAGTGGACAATGACCGACACCGAGCACCGCGCACCCGCCGTGGTTCCTACCATCGATGAGCTGCTGGAAATGGCTCAGGAGGTCTCCGCAGGGCACGTCACGCGTGAGGAGTACTTCGCTGCTTGCCGACTGCGCGCAGACCAAGCAGTGGAGGACGCTACAGAACGGTTTATGTCGGATCCCTCACACGGGTGGGACCTCCGCAGGGTGAGGGACTCGGCAACTGATCGTTAGCGGTCGGAAGAGGACAGACGTGAGTCTCCGAGACCGCCGGTCAGGAGCCTCACCCCTTGGGGACTACAGGTCGAACTCGAGGTGCTCGATGTCCGTGAACCGGACCTCTTCCAGGCTTCCGGCGCGGCGGCCGCCGTCCTGGAAGTACACCTCCTTGAGCGCTTCGGCCGCGATCTCCTGAAGCCGGGCGTCGCTGGCGCCGGCCTCCTGGGCCTCGAAGAGGCGGGCGGCGTACTGCGGGGGCAGGGCGACGGTGAGGTGCCGGATGCGGTCCTGGTCGGTCGACCCGATCGGCGCGGTGTAGCCCATGCGGGCGCGGGTGTCGATGACGATGCCGCCGGTGGTCGCCGCCTTCTCCCGCGCCTTCGCCCGGATCTGCGGCTGCCACCGGGCCTTCACCTCGCGCTCCAGGCGCGCGGCGAGGTCCGGGCGGGGCTTCTTGATCTGGTCCTTCAGGTAGCGCTCGACGGTGCGCTGGGAGATCCGCAGCATCTGGGCGACCGCCTTAGTGGTCTTGAGCTGCTTGACCAGGTACCGCATCTGCGCGCCCGCGCTCTTGGGTGCCGGGCGGGTGAATGCCTTCTGCACCGCGGCTTCCAGGCCGTCCCCGAAGAGGCTCATCGTCGCCTTCTCCTACTCTCCGTTGTCGACGTCGGTGACGGTGCCGTCCTTGATGTACCGGGCGAGGTTGAGCTCGGGGGCGTTGAACCGCTCGCGGACCTCTTCGCCCCACAGGACGTCCTGGGTGCCCTCGTGCTTGACCAGGCCGGGGTTGATGCCGAGCTTGAAACCGCCGGGCAGCGGCTTGCCCTCCCGGTAGGGCAGGAAGTCCAACGGCGACGTTCCGTCGGCCGCGTAGACGACGCAGTCGGACAGGATCGCGATGGGGTACTGGCCGGTGAACGCCGCGTGCTTGACGATCTTGCGGTGCAGGTTGATCCGGGTACGGGAGATGACCGCCGCCCGGATGTCGGGCCGCCACGTCGGGCGGGACAGGGCGCGCCACGGCTCGCCCGGCCGCCAGCCTTCCCCGCGCGGGCGCTCGCGCAGCTTGCCCAGGCCGCCCTTCACCGTCGCCTTGATCGCCGAGACGACGATGGCCAGCTCCGGGTCGCGGGCCTTGTAGCCGTCCATCGCGGCGAGGAAGTCGGCCGGGGCGAGGTCGGCGTCGACGCCGAGGTCGGCCATCGTGGCGAGGAAGGCGTCACGGAGCCGGTTGTACCAGCCGTCCAGGTAGCGGCCGTTCTCGTACCGGACCCACGCCTCGATCGGGCGCACCTCGTAGCCGAGCTCCTGGGCGTAGGCGACGGTGGGCGTCGCGTACCAGGCCAGCCCCTCGGGGCGCTCGCCCTTCGGCGTGAACGGGGAGGGTAGCAGCGAGCCGTCCAGCTCCACCCACTCCTTGCCGACCTTCACCTTCGACAGGTCGACGTGGGACAGGTCGACCAGCCACGAGCCGGGCAGTTTCGGGTCGAACGCGGGGGCCTTGACGTGCGTCGGCTCACCGAGGCCGACGTTCAGCCCGTTCGCGCCGGCGGCGAAGGCCATGTTGACGTCGATGCCGACCAGGTGGCGCAGGGTGCACTCGGCATCGGTCATCGGCCGTGCCCAGTCGTAGGCCTCCTCGAACAGCTTCTCGCCGGGGCCGCGGACGTGGAAGCGCGGCAGGTCCTTAAGCACCGGGTGCCCGTCGGGAACCTCGCACGGCGCGCACTTCATCGAGTCGATGGGGTCCTTCCCCAGCGACCCGGGGTTGTGTTCGGGGTGCCGCTTGCCGTTTTCGTCCGGCGCGGTGGCGCGGGTCGGCGGGTGCAGCGCGGTCATCAGCTCGAGGCCGGTGACGGCGGTGGAGCCGCGCGGCGTCATCACCCGGGACGCGTACACGCCCAGCACGCGGGCGAGTTCCGCCGGCGGAAGCTGCCCGGCCTCGCCCCAGTGCCGGGTGTCCAGCGCGTTCCACGACGGGATGCACAGCTGCACGCAGGCCCGCTCCGAACCCGTGGCGGGGCGGTAGATCCGCGCCCACGGCCCGAACCCGCGCTTGGTCAGTTTCCACTCCGCGCGGGCCAGCTGCTTGATGACCTTGTGGCCCTCGGGGATTCGCCCGGCGAGCCGCTCCTCATCCGTGAGAGTGGTGGGCAGGCCGTAGCGCTCCAGCGCGGACTCAGTGAGTACGAGCAGCGGGTCGGCGTCCTTGCCCGGCCCGGACAGCTTCGGCTGCCCGAGCTTGGCCTCCTTCAAGGTCCAGTCGACCAGGGCCGGGATGGACTTGGCGGGCACGTCCAGGACCAGGCCGCCGGTGCAGTACGCGAGGACCTGGCCGTCGTCGTCGACGTCGACGACCGCGAGCGGACCGTTGACGAAGCGCGGGTCCGTTCCGCCGGCCGGGGTGTTCGCCGGGGCGGCCTTTCGCGCAGCCGGGCGGCGCGACGTCGACGACGGCCTGGCGGTGCGCGCCGGACGCGACGCGGCAGCCGGAGCAGCGGCGTTGTCGGTGGGGCGGGGCTGGGTGTTCTCAGAAACAGTCATGGTCGCAGCCTCGGAATCCGGGGCTGTGGACAGAGTCCGTACTTCCGGAGCCGGGGCGGGGACGCTCGTGAACGTCTCCGGGGCCGTGGCCGTGACGACGGAGGTGGCGTCGGAGTTGTCCGCCGGGTACATCGCGGCCCATCCGTCCAACAGGTGCTTGTACGCAGCGAGGCGCGGCGGGCGGGGCATCGTGCGGCCGGTCTCCCAGCCATTGACGGTCTCCCGTTTCGTCTGCAGCGCGATCGCCACATCCTCCTGGGTCAGACCTGCTGCTTCGCGTAGCCGCTTCCGCTCGGTCGGCGGCGGCAGCAGTGGGCCGCGGGCCAGCAGCTCTGCGGCCCGCGCCATCAGTTCTTCTTCCGTGGGCATACGGCGACCTCCTGCACCCACCCTACCGAACCTCACATTGGAAATCACATCGAACGTCACTTTGAACGTAACTTTTTAGCTCACGTGAGTGTATGATCACGCTCGTTCTGCGATCACGAACCCGGCAGAGGTCAAGGCACGGCACCCATCAACAGGAGGAACGGTGGAACAAGGAACAGCCAGCGGCCCGGCGGTTCTCTCCGCGCAGGAGAGTTCTGAGGTGCTGCACCGGCTGATCCTCCCGGCAGCGACGCGGCAGCCCCGGCCCGTCATGGTTGTCGTCGCCGGGCAGCCCGGCGCCGGGAAGACCGAGATCGCCGACCTCGTGCAGGCTGCGTTGGACCGCCGCGGCGGCTCCGTACGCGTCGGCCGGGACCTGTACAAGCCGTTTCACCGCCACTACGCCGACGCCCTGGCCGCCGATGTCCGTACGGCCGGAGCGGTGGTGCGCCCCGATACCGCGCGCTGGCAGGCCGCCGTCGAAGCCCACGTCCGCGAGATGAGCTTCGACGCGGTGGTGGAGTCGGCGCTCACCGACCCGGACGACTTCCGCACCTCGTCTGCCGCTTACCGGGCCGCCGGGCACCGGATCGAGGTGGTGGCGCTGGCCACCGCGGAAGCCCTGAGCCAGCTCGGCATCGCGGACCGCTTCCTCACCGAGGACGCTGCCGGCGGCGGCCGGTACGTGTCCTGGGAAAACCACGACGGCTGCGCGACGAACATGCTGTCCACGCTGGCCGTCATCGAGACCGAGCAGCTCGCCGACCGCGTCACCGTCGTACGGCGCGACAGCACCGTCCTCTACGCCAACGAGCTCACCGCAGACGGCGGTTGGCGGCGCCAGCCGACCGCGGATCGAGTGGTGCGGCGGGAGCGGTCACGGCCGTGGACCGCGCCAGAGACCGCAGTCTTCCGCCGCGAGCTGGCCCGCACCGACCGGCGCGTGCACGCCGAACTCGTCAGCGAGGACCGGCGCCTGGCCGTGCAGCGGGACACCGAGCGCGCGGCCGCCTGGTCCGAGCCGGTCCGCCGCATCGCCCAGCCCCGCAGACGCGCGCCCGGCGTCGACTACCACCGGCTCTCGCCCGACGAACACCGCTGGATCTTCGAGGAGCTGATCGCCCCGTCGTACCTGAACCGCATTGTGCCCCGCGACGACCCGCGCGCCGTGTATGTCCTGGGCCAGCCCGGAGCGGGCAAACTCCTGGCCGCCAGGATGGTCCGCCGTGCCATGCGGCCCGGCACGACCCGCCTGGTCGGCGACGACTTCAAGGCCTCGCACCCCGACTACTACCAGCTGCTGCGCGACGATCCCCGCAGTGCCGGGGCAGCAATCCGAGCCGACTACAAGGCGTGGTTCGCCCGGGCTGAGGAGTACGTACGCCTGCGGCGCGGCGACGTCCTGATCGAGGCCGCCCCCGGCAGCGCGGAGGAGTTCATCGACAGCGCCCTGCCGTTCGCGACCACCGGCTATCCGGTCGAACTCGTGGTCCTGGCCGTACGGGAAGCCGACAGCCGGCTCGCCACCGCGCTGCGCTACGCCCGGGCGCTGCAGCGCGGCGGCACCGGCCGGTTCACCACATGCGCCGGGCACGACACCTGTTTCCGCGCGCTCGCCGACGTCGTCGCCGTCGCGGAGCGGCACCCGCAGATCGCGGCCGTGACCGTGATCCGCCGGGACGGCCACGCCCTGGTGCGCCACGAGGCCGGCGGCGCCGGGCGGGCGTCGTGGGCGCTGACAGCGGAACGGCTCCGCCCGTACACCGAGCAGGAGGCCGCCGCGTTCCTCCGCCTCCACCAGGCGCTGCGCCGGGCGCTCCCGCAGCACCGGGCTGAGCTGGACGAGATCGCCGCACTCGCCCGGCCCCTGATGCCGCCTCGAGTGCAGCCGGCCCGCATCGACCGGCCGCACCCGCCCGTCTGGCCCCTGCCCGTCCCACGACGGGCCCCGGGCTACGACTCCTTGAGCTCTTTCAGCCGCGCCGCGTAAACGGCGGCGATCCGCGCGGCCTCCTCCGGGTCGGCGGTCGCCAGCTGCGCCTGGTCGGCGAGCGCGGCCTCACGGTCGGCCTTCAGTTCCTCGATCCGCTCCTCATCGGGCACGGGTGCGCGGCGCTCCGTGATGATCTGGGTGTTGTACCAGTTCACCACTTCCTGGACGGCGTCCTCTGCCGCTTGTTCCTCGCCGCCTTCCAGGCCGGAGAAGTCGGGCTCATCTGGTGTACCGGGCATGGCGAACTCCTTTTGATCTTGATTGGGCGGTTATTGTCCCCGCCGCCTCAGAGCCCTCGCCCACCACGGTCTCTGGCCCTGCTGTCTCTTCTCCCAGCGGCGGTGTTTCAGCGCCCAGCGCCACGCCCTGATCCGCCGATGGATTCGGCCGATGCGGCTGTCGAGCACGTGATACTCGGGATCGGCCAGCCGGACCAAGTCCTGGTCGACGCCCAGGGATCGACCGAAGAAGGTGCCTTCCTGGACTTCTTCGAACAGGGCGATGCCGCTGACGACGACCGTGTTGATCGGCACGCTCCCCCGGTACGCCGCGCGGGGTTCGGGCAGGAGAAGCGTGTGACGGATGTCCGAGGGGTCGAACCAGTCGTCAGAGACGGCGAAGGCGTTGGTGCCGAAGTCGTTGACGCCGACGTACCACGAGCGATAGCCACCGATGTTGCCGAAGTAGTGCTCTTCGAAGTAGCCGTAGCGGCGGTTGCCGAGCCAGGCCCGATGGATGACGGTGCTGTCGTCGGGGAGAGTAGCGAAGGTGCTCTTGCCCAGCCGGATCCGCGTTTCGTTGACCCGTATCCAGGGCCTGAACCACCAGCTGGTCGTGGTGATCCCGTACATCACCACGACGTCGTCCTCACACCAGGTGACCAGGTAGCAGAGTCTCGACAGGAGCCAGGTCCGGACAGTGAGCTCGACTTTCCGCTCCCCGCCATCGGCCCCTTCGGGCTGCTCATCCGGGGCGAGTCGCGTGGCGTGCAGCGTCGACTGCCACCTCGGCTTGTCGAGCAGGGACTCGACATAGTCGTGCCGGACGCCCGGGGTGATCTTGCGGAGACGTGTGGTGACATAGCGCCGGCGGCCGACGGTGCGGCGCCATCCCTCGGTCAACGTTTTGGTGAGGGTCCAGCTGGCGACCAGGACTCCCGCCAACTGCCAGAGGTTGAGGGTGGTGCTGTACCAGGGCTCAGGATCGGGCTTCATCGCTGAAGGATGCCGTACGCCCCAGGCCCGGCAGCAGTCTGCCGCTCTGGAGCGGGGCGGACTCCCCAACAGGAGTGCGGCGGGCATAAGTTGGATCCCGCAGGTGATCATCATTCGGGGGTGGGTGTGGCAGGCCGGGATCTGAGGGCTCTGTTCAGTACGAACGACCGCAGCGTGCAGGCCGACGAGGCGTTCACGAACCGCGCCTCACAGTGGGAGACGGTCGCGGCCGCGCTCACCGAACACATCCAGCGCATCAGCGCACCCGGCTTCGACGCAGAGGACCTTGAGGCGCCCCGCAGCCACGTCCTGGTCTTCCACGGCGTGGGCGGCATCGGCAAGACGACCCTGTCCCGGATGCTGGAGGCGGCGCTCACCGACGCCGGACGGCGGCCCTCCCAGTGGGGCGAGCCCGGCTGGTCGGCCGACCGGATCCTGCCCGTACGCATCGACCTCGCTCGCTCCGCCGGCACCGACTTCGAGCAGATCGTGCTGACGATCCGGGCCGCCCTCACCCGGATCGGGCGCCCCCTGCCCGCCTTCGACCTGGCCCTGCGCCGCTACTGGGAGGCCAACCACCCCGGCGAGCCCTTGGAGGAGTACCTGCGCCGCGGCGGTCTCGGCTCCCGGTTCGGGCAGGCCCTGCCGCAGCAAATGCAGTCCGCGCTCGCCGACGTCGCCCAGGCGCTCATGCTGCCCGGCACCATCGGCTCAGCCGTCGGCCAGGTCACCGGCGCTCTCATCGGCGCGCTCCGCGAACGCCGCCAGACCGTACGGGCCCTGGCGGGCTGCGCCCGGCTGGCGGACCTGCTGGAGGCCGAACCCGACCTGGACGCCTTGTCCTTCTACCCGCACCTGCTGGCGTGGGAGCTCGCCCGCCTCCCCGAAGGCAAACGCGTCGTGCCGGTCGTCCTGCTCGACACGTTCGAGGACATCGGCGACCGCACCCGCCGCGACCTGGAGCGCCTGGTCCAGCGGGCGGTGTGGCTCCTGCCGAACGCCTTCTGGGTGATCACCGGGCGCTCCCGCCTGCAGTGGGCCGACCCAGCGCTGCAGGGCCAGCTCGACTACACCGGCCCCGCCGCCTGGCCCGGCCTTGTCCACACGGCCATGCCTGCCGCCCGCACCTCCATCGGTGCCGGCACGGCGCGGCAGGTGCTGATCGGCGACTTCTCCCCCGAGGACTGCGACGACTACCTCGCCCGCCGCCTCACCCGCGGCGGGCAGCCCCTCATCAGCAGGCCCGTCCGGCAGGTCATCACCGCCCGCTCGCACGGCCTGCCCCTGTACCTCGATCTGTCCGTCGCCCGGTTCCTGGAGCTCAGCCGCAGCGGGCGGACCCCGCAGCCCGGCGACTTCGACCACGACTTCCCCGCCCTGGTCGCCCGCACCCTGACCGACCTCACCCCCGACGAACGCCACGTCCTGCGCTCGGTGAGCCTGCTGGACGCCTTCGACGTACCCCTCGCCACCCGGGCCGCCGGCCTCGCCCACGAAGGCCCCGCCCTGCGGCTGACCGAGCGCCCCTTCGTTCGCGAGGACTCTTTCGGCCTGTGGCCCTTCCACCTCCACGGCCTGATCCGTTCCGCCGTACGCAACGCCGACGACACCACCGATGACCGCTGGAGTGAGCGCGACTGGCAGCAGGCTGCGCAGCGCGCCTTCGCCACCCTTGGCGAACAGCACCACAACTCCCCCGGGCCGGGCAGGCTGCTGCTGATCGCCTGCCTGCGCCAAGGCCTGCGCCTGGCCCGCGACCACCAACTGGACCTCGGCTGGCTCATCCCGGCGGCCTGGACCTACGTCAGCGACTCCGTGTGGGAACCCCTCGCCCCACCCGACACCGACAGCACGGGCCTGAACACGGCCGCCGACGCCCTGGTCGAACTCCTCAGCGCGCTCGCCCGCCGCCAGCACCAGCACCGCTCGCACACCGTCGCCCGCCTCACCACGGTCATCGACAGCCGCCTGCTCCCCGACGACCTGCAGCACATGGCCTTGTACTACCGGGCCAAGGCCCACCGCGACCTCGGGGACAGCCCGGCCTCCCGTACGGGCATGCAGGCCGTCGCCGACGGCCAGGGCCGCCTCGCCCCCGCCGCCCGACGCGGACTTGCCCATCTCGCCCGTATGGCCGGCGACTTCCCCACCGCCCTCACCACCGCCCACACCCTGGGCTGGGAAGGCCGCCACCACCGCGTCCAAGGCGACATCTGGTGGCCCCACGGCGACATGGACCGCGCAGCCGTCGACTACGCCGCCGCACGCGACGAAGCCGAACACCACGGTGTCACCGGTGAACGCGGCAACAGCCAGGCCCACCGCGCCTTCGCCCTGGCCTTCACCAACCCGGCCGTCGCCGACGATGAACTCGCCCTCGCCGAGCAGCTTCTGGCTGGCGTGGATCTGCGCGCCACCACCCTGATCACCCATATCGCGGCGCTCGCCCGCGACGCCGGCCGCACCGACGCCGACGTCGACGACCGCGCCCAGGTGCTGCGCGCCGAGATCCATACAGCGGGCGTGACGTACGCCGAGCTCGCCCTTGACCTCGCCCTCGCCTTCCACCACGCCGTCCGCAACGACCAGGACCAGGTGGCTGCGACGATCGCCCGGCTGCGCGAGAACACCCAAGACGGCGACTACGCCTACTACACCGACATCACGCACTTCATGGCCGGCCTCCCGCTCCCGGCCGACCACACCGCCCCGCAATGGCTCGACGGCGAACCAGCCACTCGCGCACGGTGGCACAACCTCGTCACCACCCGGCGCGACCTTCTGAGCACAAGGCGGTAACCCATGGATGCGGGGCTGGCGGGTCTTCTCGGTGGTGTCATCGGGGCAGCAGTGGGGGCGATCGGTGCAACGGTGGCGGCGTACATTACCGGCCGCAAGGCGGAACAGCAGACACGGATCCAGACCCAGGCCCAACTGGCACAAGCCCAGTGGCAGCTCCGCCTGGAGTACCTGAACCAGCGTCATGAGCCCCGGGCACAGGCGTACACGGCCGTACTCACCCTCGCTGCCGAGGTCCAACAGCTGCTGGAGCGGGCTCTCGGCTGTATGGAGGCGAATGACAGCGCCCAGTACGCGGCCGTCGTCCAGCAGATAGAGGAGAAGCTGAAGGCCTTCGCGCCGCTTTACGCCAGGGTCCGGGTGGAGGGCCCCGAGGCGATGCTCGATCCGACCCGGGTCATCGAGGCCTACCTCCATGAGTTCCTGTGGCCAATCGAGACCTTCTTCGAGTTTGACGACGGCGAAGGACTCGAGGACTACCGCAACAGCGTGTCAACCGCCGTTTACGAGTTCGTGGACGCTGCCCGCAAGACACTCAACGACGACCTTCTGACCAGCCGCCTAGCCGCTGCGTTCGAGCATCCCCAGTAGCCCGGCTCAAGCTCGTACGAGCGGGCCGACCGCGCCCGGCGAACCCGCTGTGACCGGGCTTCCCAACCGACTGCCGCCTCGTGGGCTCAGCCAGGTTGGTTCACCCGAATGGGGCATGTCCGGAATCGGAGGCCGGTGGCGCGTTCTCTGAGCTGGCACAGCCACCTCCTTGAGTCGGGGCGGGTGGCGCAATGGGCCTCTTGTGGGGCTCCAGAGCGTGGCTGACTATGCGTTACAGGCGGCTCGTTGAGCCGTAACGGAAATGGGGGGCCATGTCCACGGGAACGAGGAGCAATTACTGGGCGGACAAGGCTCTGCCCAGCGTGTTCAAGCACGAACTGCTGAAACGCTATCTACCCCAGTTCGGGGGCATGCTGGGCAGCCAGTCACACGACAAGCGCGTGGTCTACCTGGACGGATACGCGGGCGAGGGCCGCTATGAGAACGGCGAGCCGGCCTCGGCCGAGATTGCTCTGAGGGTCGCCTCCCACTTCCGCTCGCGCCACGGGGTCACGGTGGAGTGCTTCTTCACCGAGGCGCAGCAGAAGTCGTTCGAGCGACTGCACCAGGTCGTCGAGAACTACCGGAGCAGCGGCGTCCTCGCCCACGCCCACCGCGGCGAGGTCGACGGCGTCCTCGACAGCGTGATCCACCGGGCCGCGCGCGAACCGCTGTTCCTGTTCCTTGACCCCTGCGGGCTGGCTCTGCCGCAGGACCGGCTCGTCAACGTGCTGGCGCAGCAGCGGCCGCAGAAGAAGCCGGCGACCGAGCTGCTGATGAACTTCAGCATGATGGCGGTGTGGCGCTTGGGCGGCCACGTCCGCTCCCCGAAGGGCAACGAGAGGTCGCTGCAGCGCTTCGACGAGGTGTGCGGCGGCACCTGGTGGCGGGACTATTTCGCCGATGCGGCGGCCTCTTCGGCCAGGGCTGGCGCAGCGGAGGACGCCATCGAGGCCGTGGCCGCTGAGTACTCGCGTCGGCTCGCCCACCGCACGGGCATGTTCGTGCAGTCGGTGCCCGTCTCGCACGCGCCCCACAAACGCGCCGTCTACCGGCTGGTCTTCGCCACCCGCAGCCAGTACGGCTTGTGGGTATTCGGTGACGCAGTGGCGCGGGCCCGGGACGAATGGTGGAAGTCGCACGAGCTGCGCGAGGAGGAGGACAGGGAGGGGCAGCTGTCGTTCTTCTCGGCGCGCCCGGACCCCCAGGAAGTCGAAGACCAAGCCCTGGAAGAGATCACGAAGAACCTCGCGGGACTGCTGCTGCGTGCTCGCCGGCCCGTCAAGCTTGTCGACCACACGCTGGAGGTTTTCGGCAGCCACTACGGCCAGGTAACAGAGCCTGTGGTGCGCAAGGCTGTCCGGATACTGCACGGCCAGGGCAAGACGCCCAGCAACGGCGTGGGGGTGAAGAAGATCCGCGAGATCACGCTGCATCCCAAAGGAGTCGCGGCCTGAAGCACTCGGAAAGCGGGCCGTCCGACCGCTTCAGGCCGCGGCCGGTCACACGGCCACAGGCAAGGGCATCTGGTCCCAGGTGCGGCCCTCCAGCTCACGACCGCCGGCCTTCGGTGTCCGGCCGCCCCACTGCTTGAAGAAGAACGCCACACCAGCCTGCTGGCAGGTGTCCCGGATCTGCGTCACCCAGGCTTCGTCCAGAGGACGGTGCCCGGGCCCGGACTCGCCGCCGGCGATGACCCAGTCGATCGCCGTCAGCTCCAGGCCGTCCAGCGGGCCCAGTAGCGGCTCACAGGACAGGAACTTCACAGCCGCGGGCACCTGCCTCAGGTCGTCGACGCGCGGCAGCTCTTTCGTGCTCTCCACGGACACGCCCATCCACAGGTTGTCCGGCCACTCGAGCTGGTCGGCGACCTGCCGCAGGCGCCGGGCACGTTTGGTGAGCACCTGGTAGGTGTGCTGCGGTGTCTCGGCGATCACCTCGAAGACGCGGCGCACGTAGTCGAGCGGCACCCGGGCGTGGAACAGGTCGCTCATTGAGTTCACGAACACGGTGCGCGGGCTCTTCCACCCATAGGGCACGGACAGCGCGTCCGGGTGCAGCGTCAGCCCGAACCCGGGCCCCGAGGTCCGCGGATCACCGTCCACTTGGTACTTCGGTGATCCCATCGCTTTCAGCCGCTTTGCCAGCGTCAGCGCATAGCAGTTGTCGCAGCCGCTGGAGACACGGTCGCACCCAGTGGTCGGGTTCCATGTCGCCTCGGTCCACTCGATCGCACTGCGGTCACTCACCGGTCGGCCCTCCATCCCCTCGAACCGAACCTCGTCCCCGACGGCGCAGCCGCGGGCCGCTGTAAGCCCAACGACCCGCTGCACCACCGGACACCGGCATCCAACCATCCGGCGCTCCGTCCGTAGGCACTACCCCGAACATCGAACACGCGTTCCCTTTTCTTTGGTAGAGCACCGGACGTAAATGCGCCATCCCGGTATGCGACGTCCAGCCACGCTTGGCCACATTCCGCGCAGAGCGGCCCATCCAGGACATCAGGCCACCCCCTCGGAGAACTCCCGAACCAGGTGGCGCGCGCACACGCTGCGGCTCGGCAAGGCGTCACGGCCGCATGGGACGGCACCGTCTCGCCCCGAGCAGACCGGCCTCCCGGCCTCAGCTGCAGCGAACGGGGGCACGTCCACAGCGGCCAGGGCGGCGGCTTCCTCACGGCAGAGCTTGCACAGGCCGTCCTCGAGGGCGCGGCCGACCACGACGATCCGGGCGCCACAGTCCCCGCAGGAACCGCGCCGCGGACCCTCCGGCTCGCGCTGTGCCGGGACCGGGGCCGACGCCGGGTTGCGGGTCGCGTCGTCCAGCACGCAGTCGACGCAGCGGCCGCCCGGGCCGGGCCGGGTGCCGTGCTCGGGGCACAGGCCCTGCTCGATGCGCTGGGCACGCCTGCGGGCGGCGGCCTTGTCCTGGACGATCTCGGCACACACCTCGCAGTCCTTGCCGGTCGACCACAGGACACCGGCCTCGCAGTCCTGGAAGCCGCAGCCCCAGCGCGGCAAGGCCACCCCGAGCAGCCAACGGCCCGGGTCGCGGATCTCCGAGAGCATCACCTTGGCGAACCGGGCGGTCAGCCGGTGCTGCAGGCGCTCGGCGTCGGTGCCCTCGCGCAGCTGGCGGCCCACCTCACGGGCGATCTGCCGGGCGACAAAGTCGCTGGTCACCCGCTCCAGCAGTACGTGCACCGGCTCCAGCACGGCGTAGATCTGCGGGCTCATCGCCAACTGCGGTCCGCCGTACGACGACCGGCGAGCACCCCCGCCCCTGCTGCTGCGCTTTTCGGTTTCCGGCTTCGAGGGGGAGGGCTGGCTGTTTCCACCCGCGCGAAGCGCGAGACCACCGCCGGCTTCCGTACGCGCAGCAGCGGCAGCCGGGTTTTCCATAGCCCCAGCGGCCTCAACTACCGGTACCTCGCCTACGGCGGGTGAGAAAAACGCGCGCTCGTCATCTGGTGAGTCAGTCCTAGGTGATTCCCTATTCGCGAGGGATCCCTCACCAACCGGCGAACCCGATCTCTCACCAACTTGGGAACTGACCGACTCCTGCGAACCACTGGTCACAGCCGCCTCAGCAGCCCCGGCAACCGCCGCGCAGCCACCCTCCGGACGGGCCTCGGGAGCGATGTCGTGCGCGATGTAGTGGTGACGTCCCTGCGCCCCCGCACGCCGCTGCACCGTCACCCAGCGCGCCGCCTCCACCTCGTCCACCACCGCCGACGCCGCCGTCACCGAGATCGGCTGACCCTCATTCTTGCCCGAGTGGTGCCGCAGGCCGGCCGCCAGCTCAGCCTCCGTCAGCGCGATCCCCCGCGCCTGCGCATACGCGATCAGCGCGAACGCACGCAGCTGCCGGGGCGTGAGGTCCTCCGAGGCCGCCACCGGCAGCCACACGAACGCCTCCGTACGAGTCATCGCCCGCACAGCCCGCACCGCCGACGTGCCCTTGCCACCCGGCAGCGTCCGACGATCCGAGAACAGCTCCACCACGCCGTCCGGACCCGGACGACGCAGCTGCGTCATCCCCCGCTCCACCGACGCCACCGACAGCCCCAGATACGAAGCGATCGTCTCCGTACGCGCCTGGCAGCCCTCCGGCCGCGATGCCAGCGCCTTCACCTTCACGTACACCGACAGCGCAACGTCCTGGTAGTGCGGCGAGGACACCAGACGCATCGGCACACGAACCCGCTGCCGACGAACCGGGCCCGTCGGTGCGGCCATTGACTCCACGACGGCGCTCACCGGGCACCCCGCAGGGACGTCAGAACATGATCCATCCGGCGACCATGGACCAGATCACCTGTGGACAGAGTCCGCTCAGCCCGGATCACCCCCGGCGCTCCCGCCCGGCGGGCAACAATCTTGGAACCCGTCCCGCCAGACGGGACGTCGCACTCGCGAGCGCCGATCAGACGGCCCGGTGCGGTCAGTTCCCCGCACGCGAAACAAGAGCCGTGAGGATCTTCCTGGCTAATGCCGTGAACTGCGTAAATGCCCCGCGCGTTTCTCGTCACGTGAGAAGCGGGGATGGCTCGAACCGGTGTGAAACGGGCAGGGCCAAGCTGACAGGGGACACCAACGTGCTGCACTATGGCGAGAACACCTTTCAGATTCACGGCCGCACCTCACCCCGCGACGCGGGAAGGCGACCAACGGATATGAAGCGGCCCCTCCGGGAGGAGCGGCCGACCGGCTGGGGGGAGATTTCTCCTCTCGTCTCGGTGGTGGTTGATCGCAGAGCCCCTGTGGTGGGGGCCCTGCGGTTGGAGCGCGCAGCTGGTGCTGCCGCGGCTGTGGTGGCCGTGGTTAGTGGCCGTGGTGCTTTGTTGTTGAAGTAGGTGGCTCGATGAGCCGCAGCTCAGGACCGGTTACAGCCGGGATCTGAGCGGCCGACGCGGGTGGTTAATCCGGTCGGTAGACGGGCCGCGCGAGGCCGGCGGGTGGTTAGTCCGCCTCTCGGTGCGCGCGGCCGATGACCTAGGTCATCCCGACCCCCTTGATTCCGAGGCCGGCGTCGGCATGTCCGAATCCGGGCGGGCTGCCTCTGGGAATCGCTCTGCGAGTCGCTTGAGTAGGTGCATATACACCGCGCGATGAGGCCGCCGGGGATGAGTTTGTCCGAGCTCCCAGCGGGCCACAGCCAGGCGCTTCACGCCCACGGCGTCCGCGACTTCCTGTTGGGTGAGTCCCGCAGCGAGGCGCAGTTGCTGCCGCACGTGCGGAGGCGGCAGGACGTCGTCCAGGAGAGCGTTGACCCGGTGCAAGGGATCCGCGTCGGACATGACCCAACCTCTCATGATCACTGAGTCCCTGAAAGATACACCACGGGATCGATCTTGGCTATCGCGTGCCGATACGCCGATAGGGTCGTGTGCATGCTGGCCCTCTTCGACCTGGACGGCACGTTGGTCGACCGGCAGTCGGCGTTCAGCGACGCGGTGACCGCCCTCTGCCATACCCACGCCTTCGGCCCGGACGTCGAACAGTGGCTGCTCACCGAGCTGGCTGATCGCGCGAACGGCAGCGACTTCGCCCGGCTGCGCGCAGCCTTCGACCTGCACGAGCCAGCCACGCAGCTGTGGCAGGAGTACGTCGACCTGATGGCGGCCGCGGTCACCTGCCGACCGGCCGTCCTCGAGGGCCTGGCCCGCCTCCGCACTGCGGCGTGGACGATCGGCATCGTCACCAATGGCGCCTCGGACATCCAGCGCGCCAAACTGGCCTCTACCGGGCTCATCGACTTGGTCGACGGTGTCGCGGTCTCCGGGGACCTGGAGATCCGCAAACCGGACCGGCGCCTCTTCGAACTCGCGGCTGCCCGTTGTGGCCTGAGCCTTGCTGACGGCGGCTGGATGATCGGTGACAACCCCGCCGGGGACGTCGGCGGCGGCCACCAGGCCGGCCTTCGAGCCATCTGGCTTCGCGGCCGACCCTGGCCCGACGGCCTCACCGCCGCAAATCACACTGTCGACGACGTCACCGACGCCATCGCCATCCTGCTCGACAAGATTCCGGAGTAGCACCGTGGACCAGCCCACCGTCGGCATCCTCCACCCCGGCAGCATGGGCGCCGCCATCGCCGCCTGCGCCGCGACGAACACGGCCGTGGTCGTCTGGTGCTCAGCAGGGCGCAGCGCAGCGTCCACGGAGCGCGCCGAACAGTTCGGCCTGACGCCAGTGGCCACGCTGACCGAGCTGCTGGATCGCAGCGACATCGTCATCAGCCTCTGCCCGCCGGCCGCTGCCGAGGACCTGGCCCACGAGGTCGCCGGGCACCGCTTCGACGGGGTGTATCTGGAGGCGAATGCCATCAACCCCGAGAGGGCGATGCGGATCGCGGGACTGCTCGAACCGGCCGCGACCGTCGTGGACGGTGGCGTCGTCGGCTCTCCGCCCGTACGCGGCAAGACGCCGGTCTTGTACCTGTCCGGCCGGATCGCCGCGACCGAGCGGATCGAGGCGCTCTTCGCGGGGACTGCGGTGCAGACGAGGGTGCTGGGCACGGAGGTCGGCAAGGCGTCCGCGCTGAAGCTGTCGTACGCCAGCTTCCAGAAGACGTCGCGGGTCCTGGTGGCGCTCGCGGTCGGGATGGCACGCGAGCACGGCGTCGACCAGGAGCTCATCGAGGTCGCCTCTCGGCGCACCGACTCATACCTGTCCGAGCCGCAGTACGTGTCCAAGACGGCGGCGCGCGCCTGGCGCTGGGGACCGGAGCTGGAGGAGGCCGCCGACGCGCTCGCGGCCGCCGGCCTCCCACCAGAGATGCTGCGCGCGGCCGCGACCACGCTGGCACGGTGGTACGACGTCAAGGACGACCGAGAGCTTACGCTCACCGACGCCCTCAACCGACTCGCCCAGCCGTAGCCCGCGCTCATGCCGTCGTCGCTCCCGCCTGCCGCATCAGCAGCTGGTCGATGAGCCGCGCCGCGTCCTGGGGTGCCGCTGTCGTCGTGTCCACGGTCAGGTCCCAGGCCAGGTCCGGGTGTGCGTCCAGGTCCTCGCGGGTCGCGTCCCACGCCGCCAGGCGCGCCGCGGTGTCGCTGTCACCGCGACCTGCAGACCGCTGCGCAGTCACCTCGCGCGGGCACCACAGCAGGACCACCAACCAGTCGGCCGCGTAGCCGTTGACCAGGGCGCGGATGCCGTCGATCTGCCCGAGGTGCACAACCGGCACCCCGGCCGCGAACGCGGAGTCCAGGCCCGGCCGGTCGAGGACGTAGGTGTTGCCGTACCGAAGGTTCGCGTAGACGACATCGTCGGCGGCCTTCAGTTTCCGCAACTGTGCGGTCGTACCCATCCGGTAGCCGACGCTCCTGCCGGAGCCGATCTTCAGCCGTGCGAACTGGCCGTACCGGCGGTGGAGTTCCGCGAGGGCCCGGGTGACTGTGTCCTTACCGGCCGCTGGCGGTCCGTACAGGATGACGCCCGGCTTCTTGCGGCTCATCCGTGCACCGCCCTGAGGGCGTGCCGTGCCTGGTCGGCCAACGAGATCGCTGTGCCCAGCCTGTTGTCGACGACCAGGTGCGGGACGACCGGGCGCAGTTCCAGGTTGACGGTCGCCATGTACTCATCCCAGCGTTGGAGCTTCCAGGCATCGCGCGCCGCCGATCGGAAGCCGATGTACTCCCGCATGGACTCCGCATCGCACTGCACCCAGACCGGCGATACGTCGACCCCCAGGGCGCTGCACTTATTGATCAACCGGTTCATCCACGCCTCGGAAGTCATCTCTCCGATGAACGGCGCTGTCAGCACCGTGCTGATCCCGCAGTTGATGTTGGCGTAGGCAGCCTGCATCAGACAGTCGTACTCCACCGGCCGCACGTGCTCGCGATACAGATCGGTATGCCGGTCGTTCGCGTCACCTCCGAGTGCGACCAGCAACTGCTCCACGAGCGGCCGGGTCAGCGGGTCCTTGTCCAGCAGCGGCCAGCCGGTGAGCTGCGTAAGGAAGCGCGCGAACTCGGTCTTCCCACTGCCGGCGAACCCGCCGACCAGCACCACAGAGGGGCGGTGCGGGTCACCACCGGTGTGACGACGCTTCCAGGCATCCAGGATCCGCTGTTGCAGCCCGAGAGGATCCGACTCAACAGTGCCCGCCCCGATCTGCAACAGGGCGCGCTCCACGGCCAGGACGTGCGAGCCGTTGCGCTGGTCGTTCATCGGAGTCAGCTTGAACTGGGTGTCCTCGCCCGGCAGAGCGTTGCGGAATCCGAGCTCTGGGTCGGTGGCCCGATACAGCAGGCAGTACGCCCGGCGGTAGTGCGGTCCCGGGTAGACCTCCCCCTGTTCGTGCTGCCACAGAGTCTGCGGATTTGCCGCTGGGATGCCCTTGAGTTTGGCCTCCTCAGCGAGCGCTCGTAGCCGCTCACCGGCCTGCTCAAGCGTCAGCCCGTGAGCCTCCCGCTGCTCCCGCAGCCGCTCGGGCCTCCACCCCAGATGCTTCCCCACGCCGCTTGCCTCCGTAGTCGCCATGGTCCCGGACCCTATGGCCGGAGCCCGAAATCCCGTGTGTACGCGGATGTTGAAAACGTGTGAACGAGCCCGTGCACAGGCTTCGACAAGCGGCTGTGATTTCGCACCGCCGCTCCGGCCGGTGTGATGGCCCCCACAAGACGAGCTGTCAGTTGGGGGTCGCAGTGCGTGAGTTGGAACGCTCAGGCATCGAACGCGTAGTCCAGGACGTACGCGGCGCTGTCGAGCGTCATTTCGTTCACTTCGACTGCACGGCCCTCGGCGTCGAAGGCCGTGCGGCAGAGCTTGATCACAGGGCGCCCCAGGGGCACCTCGAGGCTCTCGGCTTCTTCGGCCGTGGGAAGGCGGCAGCGGATCTCCTCTCGGAAATGGGCCGGTGCGTGGCCGATCTCCGAGAGTCGGGCGTAGGTGCCGCCCTCCCCGGTGTCGACGCGGGTGATGGCGGTGCCGTCGACCAGCTCGAACGGCAGGTACGAGGTGGCGAGCATCACGGGCCGCTCGTCCAGGACGAAGCGCCGCGAGCGGGCGCACACAGTTCCGGCGTCTTCGAGATCGAGCATGCGCGCGATGTGATCTGGCGCCACGACGGTGTCGACGCGAACATCGATCGTTACGGGCCTTTCCTCGTCAGCGGACCAGATCGACCTGCCCGCGTCCCACTGCGCGCGTGCCAGACGCTGGATGCCGTGGCGGCGGATCGGGCGGAACGAAAGGACGCGGGCGCCAGCCCCCTTCTTGGTCTCGACCAGCCCCTCGACCCGAAGGATCTTCAGCGCCTGGCGAGCGGTCAGTACGGCGACGCCGTACTGCTCGGCCAGAGCCGACTCGCCAGGCAGGCGGTCTCCAGGGCCATACCGGCCCGACTCGATCGCTGCCTTCAAGTCGTCGGCAATCCGCTGATACTTCGGCCGCTGCGGGCCAGCCTCGCTCGCCATTCGTCTCCCTACCTCGTTAGCGATCCTACGGCTGCTGGCTATCGAGGCATCGGATGGACGCCTTGATCCGCGCGGAAGATCGCGCGGCGAGACTACCTCGTTAACGAAAGTTCTTGACATCGCTAACGAGGATGAGTGTACTGGACCATAGCCAAGCTCGTTAACGAGGTTGGTTCGCAAAACAGCAGGAGTCACCGTCCTTCGGGGCGGCGGCAGTGGGGTGAGCCGAGCTCCCCCGGTCGAGGCGCCTGTACTGAATAGCTCCACCTGATCCACCTCGAACGGCGCTGCTGCGCTGTCTGTCCGCCAGGACCACCGGCCGAAAGGCCGGCCTGGCGCGGCAGAGAAGGCAGCACCCGCACCCGATCCCACGTCAGGAGGATTCGATGCCCCGCAAGCGTCCCGGCCGCATCCGGACCAAGAACACGAACCGCCGTGAGGCGCTCAAGCTCAGCAGCATGGCCCCGGAGGACTTCAACGTCCGACCCGGCGAGACGAAGTCGATCGCCTGCCCCGACTGCCGCACCTGGCGCCGGATCATGGGCGACAAGGTCCTCAAGATCCGCGAGCACTGCATCTCCGACAAGGTCGCGGAGGGCAAGAAGCACGTCACCTGCCCCGGCAGCGACCAGCTCGTGGTCATCGACATCGACGTCCGACGCTGGCAGGCCCGGCAGGACCGGCTGCTGCGCGACGCGATGCCGCAGGAGAACCGGCGAGCCGCCCGGCAGTTCTACAAGCCGCTCCCGGCCCCGGCCGCTCCGGTCTCCCGGATCAAGGCGGAGGTCACGCTGGAGTCGAGCCGCCAGTCCTACCTCGCCCACCGCAAGGGCTGCACGCGGTGCGTCGGCGGCCAGCACTGCACCGACGGCGGCATCCTGGCCCGCCGCTATGTCCTTGCCCTCCAGTTGGAACCCACCCGCCGCGAGGCCCGCGAGCAGATGGAACGCCAGGAGCGCCGCATCGCAAAGGAGTTGGCGAAGCAGTGGCCGGCCGGGCGTCGGCAGCAGTGGGCCAAGCACGGCGGGAAGGAAGTCGAGACGGCGAACAACCGCTGCGCGGAGCGCATCCCGGATTCGGTCTCCGAGTTCCGCGGCCCCCAGCTCCCGCTGGCACCGCGGAACATGGAGGCGCACGACCGGCGCCAGGCCGAACTGGGCAAGCAGTACGCGCAGAGGAAGTCGACCGCGTCAGCCGCCTGACCCGCACACCGAGAC
>NZ_JBEXSH010000009.1:0-34841 GCF_040613555.1 Streptomyces sp. NPDC006265 | reverse complement strand
TCCGATCTGTACTCGTGCGTGCGGCTGCCGGCGTTGCCGAACTCCTCTGTCATCCAGTGCAACACCACATCCGGACAGCGCAACCACGCCGACCTCACCCCCGCGGTACTGCCCGGCGTGCGGCGCACGCTGCGCCGCGCCGCCCGCCACTTCCCGCCCCTGGCCCAACTCGCCGCCCAGGAACGCCCCCACCGCCTCTCCCTGACCGCCGAGGACCTGGCCCATCTCCACGATCACGCCACCGCCCCGCTCGGCGAGGCCGGCATCACCTTGCAGTGGCCCCCCACTCTCCTCGGGGCCCTCACCGCCACCGCCGTTCTCGGCACCCACGGCCCCTACGACGAGAACGAGGGCACGACGGGCAGCGGCTACCTGGCCCTGAACCGGCTGGTGGACTGCCGCTGGCACATCAACCTCGACGGCGAACCGTTGACCGAGCAGGAGATGACCGCGCTCGCCGACGCCGCCTGGCCGCTGATCCGGCTGCGCGGACGCTGGCTCCTCGTCGACGACGTCACCGCCGGTCGAGCCCGAGCCCGCGACCTCGCGCCCCTGCCATCCCTCGACGCGCTGACCGCCGCCCTGTCTGGCACCCTCACCCTCGACGGCGAAGCGCTCGAAGCCCGACCCGCCGGCGCGCTGGCCACCCTCATCGACGTGCTGCGCCAAGCCCCCGACGACCCCCGGCCCACCCCGCCACCGATCGCTCTGAAGGCGACGCTGCGCCACTACCAGCAACGCGCCCTGGGCTGGCTGGCGAACATGGTCGACCTGGGCTTCGGCTGCTTGCTCGCCGACGACATGGGGCTCGGCAAGACCCTGACGACCATCGCCCTGCACCTCAACCGCGCCGAGACCACCACCGGTCCGACGCTGGTGGTCTGCCCGGCCTCCCTCATCACGAACTGGGAACGCGAGATCGCCCGCTTCGCGCCCTCCACCACGGTGGTGCGCTACCACGGCGCCGGCCGGACCCTCGACCGGGACGCCCTCGAACCCAACACGGTCGTCATCACCACCTACGGCACCGCGCGCCGCGACACCGCCGCCCTCGCCACCGCCGAGTGGGGCCTGGTCGTCGCGGATGAGGCCCAGCACATCAAGAACCCCACCTCCGCCACGGCCAAAGCGCTGCGCGCCCTGCCGGCCCGCAGCCGGATCGCGGTCACCGGCACCCCGGTGGAGAACAACATCACCGAGCTGTGGGCCATCCTCGACTGGACCAACCCCTCCCTCTTCGGCACCCGGAAGGCCTTCCGCACCCGCTACGGCGCCGTCGAGAAGGACTCCACCTCACCCGCCGCAGCCCAACTCGCACGACTCACCAGCCCGTTCATGCTGCGCCGACGCAAGTCGGATCCCGGCATCGCGCCCGAACTGCCGGGCAAAGTCCACCACCACCGCATCGTCGCCCTCACCGACGAGCAGACCGGCATGTACGAGGCGACTGTCCGCGACACCATGGACCAGATCGCCACCAGCGCCGGGATCCATCGCCGCGGCCTGGTCCTCAAACTGCTCCAGGCGTTGCGCCAGATCTGCAACACCCCAAGCCTCTACCTCAAGGAGCCGCTGGAGGACATCACCCCGGCGGACCTCGCCCGCCGCTCGGGCAAGCTGGCAGCCCTGGACGACCTCATGCCCACCCTGGCCGAGCGCGGCGAAGCGTCTCTCATCTTCACGGGTTACGTGCAGATGGGCCGCATCCTTGAGCAGTACCTCCGTGCCCGCGGCCGCTCCGTCCGTTTCCTTCACGGCGGGACACCCCAGTCCCGCCGCCAGGACCTCGTCGACGCCTTCCAGAACGACCCCGACCCCGCCCCGGTGTTCATCCTGTCGGTCAAGGCGGCCGGCACCGGACTCACCCTCACCCGGGCCGAGCACGTCGTCCACTACGACCGGCCCTGGAACCCCGCCGTCGAGGACCAGGCGACCGACCGCGCCCACCGCATCGGCCAGCACCGCACCGTGCAGGTCCACCACCTGATCACCGAAGGCACCGTGGAAGACCACATCAACGAACTCCTCGCCCGCAAACGGGCCCTGACCGAGGCGGTCCTCACCTCCGGCGAGAGCGCCCTCGCCGATCTCGACGACACCGAACTCAACGCGCTCGTCGCCCTTGCGAGGGTTCGATGACCGGCTCCGGCAACATCCGCAACATGGCCCCCCTCGTCGCCGCTTGGAAGCAGGCCTTCCACCTGGCGACCAACGGATCCGTCTCCTACGGCAAGGGCCTCAACCTCCACCGCAACGGCGCCATCGCCCAGATCCATGCGCAACCCGGCCGCCTGACGGCTGCCGTCACCGCGAAGAAGGCCACCCACCAAGCCGCCCTGCTCCTGCCCGAACTGACTGAAACGCAGTGGGACACCCTCGCCGGCCGTCTCGCCGGCAACACCCAAGCCGTCGCCGACCTTCTCGCCAACCGGGTTCCCGCCGCCATCGCCGACCCGGGCCACGCCCGTGGCATCGCCATCGTGCCCGGGGCCGAAGAGATCGCCTTCTCCTGCTCCTGCCCCACCGGCCGCACCGGCCGCGTGTGTGACCACAGCGCCGCCCTCGGCCACGCCGTCACCGAACGGCTCGCCGTCACGGCCTCAGTCCTGCTCGGCGCCCGCGGCATGTCCGCCCGCGCCCTCGCCGGCCTCGTACGCGACCTCGTGGCTGACACCGACCCCGGCACCCTCCCAGCGGACGCCGACGGAACCGTCCGCGCCGACCAGCTCTACTCCCTGGCGGCTCACCGGGCCCCGCACCCCACGCCCGAACTCGACCTCGACCCCGTCGTCCCGGTCACCACCACCCTCGACGACCCGCCCGTTCCCGGCCCCCGCGCGCAGGACCTGGCCTGGATGACCCAGGACGCGGCCGACCGCGCCCGCGCCCTCCTGTCCGCGGCCCCAGGCCAACCCCACGACGACCTTGCCGACACCGTACGGATCATTGCCACCCCCCACGGTGTCGACCGGCTCCCGGCCGCCGCCGACGCCACCGGTCTCACCGAAGCCGCGCTGCGCGCCATGATGATCGGCTACCGCCACGGCGGCCCGGCCGGCGCCCATGCCACCCTCGCCGCGGCCACAGTCCCGCCGAGCACGCTGGAACAGGCCGCAGAGGCCCTCCGCACCTCCCGCACCGTCACCCTCGGCGTCATCGACATCGCCGACGGATCGCTCACCGACTCGACCGCCGGCGTCCAGATCCGGCCCGGTCTTGACGGTCGGTGGCACCCCTTCACGCTCTGGCGAGCCGATGAGTGGCGCCCCGCCCCCGGAGCCTGCGACGATCCCGCCGAAGCCTTCCGTGCCGCGCGGCGCGCCCGCGCCGCACGACCACTCAGGCGATAGCCCGACCCCCAGCCGACCAGGTCCCCCACTCCGAAAGGTCCACCGCATGCTCTTGGACTCGCAGACCGGTGTAGGCATCTACCAGTTCATCGTCGACCGGCTCGAGGACCGGCGCCGCGAGGAGTACCCCGACGGCCGTGAGGCGTACGAGGACAACTGGACCGCCGCCCACGATTTGGAGAAGGCCTACGCCCAGGCCGTACATGCCGACGACCTCGACACAGCCGAACGCCTTCTCCACGAGCTCATGAACATGGCCGATCCGTGGCAGAACCATCCGCACCACCCGGCCAAGCACACCCGCGACGGGCACCAGCCCCGGAATGCCGAGCCCGGCAGCCGGCCCTAGGGACACGCGCTCGGCTACTGCATCAGCGATCCGGACTTCTTGAGCAGGCGGTCTAGTGCTGCATCAGGCAGCGTCAGCGAGCGGGGACAGCGTCACGCCGAGCTGATGCTCCGGCTCGGCGTGTGGAACACCGTCCGCGCCCAGGAACAGGTAGAAGTACGCCGTTGTCAGCTGCCTCGGAGCCGACGTCCCGCCCACAGTGCTCAGGTTGCCGGCAGAATAGAAGTGCGGCAGCCAGTTCGAGCCCACGATCGCTTCCACCCAGGCCCGCGCCTCCGCCGGATCGACTGCCTGGCGAGTGCCGAACTGCTTGTGCTTCGCCGCGATCGACAGCGTCAGCACACTCCCCTCCCGGCCCGGCCGCTCCAGGAGTACGGCCTGGTCCAGGATGTCCCCGACGATGGTCAGGACGGCATGCCGGTCGGTCACCGAACGCACTGGCCCGAAACGGTGCGGCACCGTCTGTCCCTTCGCCCGCATCTGCTCCAGCACGGTTGCGGGCACTACGGAGGCCAAGCCGCTATCGGCCGGGTCGGTGGAGAACAGGTCCCGGCGAAAGCGCCGCAGCTCTTCCTCATGCTTACGCAGCACAGTACGAATATCCACACACATGCCGTCAACGGTACAAGCCGGCCTGCGGCGCATCACATGCCCCCTGCTCCGCGCCCGCGGCCATCGCGACTAGGGAGCCCGCGAGCGACTGTGTCAGCCGCGTGCTCGTGGCACAGTCGGGCGACCACCTCCGGAACCACCTGGTCGGCGACCCCTCGGACACCACGTTCATGGGAAGGTCACCGGCCCGAGGCCCCTGGGTTCGGGATCCGGTAGACCGGGGTGGTGGGCGCGAGGGGGAGGTCGGGGCGGACCCGGGCACGGAGGAAGAAACGGCGCTCACGGCTGAACGTGATTCCCTCGACCGCGCCGTCCTTGTAGACCGGCCCGACGAGACGCCCGGCGCTGTCGCGGATACCGATCCGTACTCCAGGTTTCCAGTGTGCTCGCCTCCATGTGCCAAGGGTGAGCGGTCCCCGGGAGCCTGCCGGCGCGGTGCGCTGCTCGGGCGGCTCCTCGGGCGGAGGGGTGAAGTCCAGAAGCCGGACTCCATGGAAACCGCCGGCCCGTCCGCCCTCGCTCGTGGCGATCCTGCCCAGGGTGCTGCGCGACGTGGGGTGCGTCCCGAGATCCGGCAGAACAGGCGGGGGCGTCCACCGGGCGAACGCGAGCTGCGCGGCGTACCCGTACAGCACACGACCGCCGGCGTGGTCGCCGTACGCGGTCGGCTGCAGAACCTGGCACCGCTTGCCCGCGGCGTCGAGGCAGGAGATGAGGAGGAATCCCGACGTCGTGTCGAGCCGGCCATCGGCCTGGGAGGCGAGCAGGCCGCCGAGGATGACCGGTTCCGGTCCCACGCACACGCCGGCCTCGACGAGCGCGGCGAGCTCGTCGTCATCGGCTTGGGCGGCGCGCAGGGGGACGGCGTCGTGAGTGATCAGCGACCAGGGGGCCGGCAGCCGCAGAGCGTCCCGGGTCGGTTCGTCCAGCGGGGCCGTGGTGACCACGTCCAGGGCGAGCGGGGCGGGGACCATGTGCGCCGCGGCGAGATAGGCCGCGGTACCGGTCAGGGCGCGCAGCCACCGCACGGGTAGGTGCTGCTGAACCGCGTAGGTGTTGATGCGGAAGTCCTGCTCGTCCAGCAGGCCGGACCGCAGCGCGCCGACGTCCGCCGGCACCAGGCCGGACAGGTCCGAGGGCAGGCGGCGATGGATCCGGGCAAAGCGCCGCTCGCTCTCCCACTGCTCCCGCTGGGTCGCCAGTGCGGCGGCGGTGACGTCGACTACTACGTTGCCCGGTCCGCTCACCGCGAGGATGAGCTTCGACTCGTGAGGGAGTAGCTCCCAGTCGATGTCGTGCTCGTCCGCGAGTCGTTGTGCCTCTCCGCATTCCGTGACCACTCGCTTCCACAGCACCGCCAGTTGCTCGTCCCAGGATCCCGATCGGCCTGGCCCTGCACCGGGACCGAGAAGGAACTCCTTCCATGCACCCGAGCCAAGGTCGGTGACGGTGAGGTCGCCGTCACGCGCGCTTGGGGGCGTCGGCTGTGCGAAGGCCATATCGAGGAGGTTTCGAACGCTCATACAGGCATCAACGACCGCGCTCAGCTGGGAGGTACTCCTGACTGCGGCCGTGGGCGTCTGGTCACTCCTCGCGTTGCTGCTGGGCCTCTTCGAGGGCACGCAGCGCGGCCTGGCGAGTCTGCTCGATACGGGCAGGATCCCGGGGGATCTGGTCCCTGTCGGCTTCCGCGCCGCCGTCAGCCGCCGCCATCACGGCGTCGAAGGCATTTCGCCGCGCGGCCTCATTCAGCGGTGGGCGACCGCGCAACACCCCGATCGTCATCAGCGTCCGCACGTCGTCGCTCGTGGTGGGCCGCATTCGGCCGTCGACCAGATCGTCCAGCCTCCAGCTGTCCGCGATCTCTTCCCACGTCACGTCCGGCGTCGTCTCGTCGCTCATATGTTCCCCATCCGCTGCGAGAAGGAGGAGTCAACCACAGCGGCCGACCGCGTCCCAGGGCCGCTCAGGACCTTGCCGAGCTGCACCCGATGATGGTGGAGGTCCTGCGCGAGCTGCCAGCCGAGTACCCGGTGCGGGTGCTGGACCGCGACCTTCACCAGCCGCGGGCCCGAGTGCCTGCCGATGGACTGGGAGCGGCCGGCCGTCGGCGAGGCGAGACCAGGCGGGTCCCCCCTCGCCGACGGCGGCGGTTCACTGCGAGTTGTCGCTCTGCGACTGCCGCTGGTTCTGCTCCAGCAGCAGTTCCACCTGCTGCACCAGTTCCCGCGGCACAGTGGGAAGGAGGTACGGGCTCAGACCCTGGTCCCGCTGCGCCCGCATGGCGTCGACGACCCGCTCCTTGTACCGCAAGGTCCGGTGTGCCTCCATCGCCTTTTGCGTCTCGGCCCTCAGTTCGGTGAGCGACTCGCCCAGCTCGCCCAGGTCGACCGGCAGTACCCGGTGGCCCTGCTGGGCGGCCAGGGCGCTGGCGTCGGTCACGGCCACCGTCTTGTCCAGGCCTCCGCGGACCAGCCCGAGCGTCACTGTGGAGGGCTGCGTGTCGGCGGACGGGCCGCTCTTCACGACGCCCGGGGCGGGCCGGGTGTGGTTCTCGGTGAGCATACGCACGGCTTCTTCGCGGCCGGCCTGGTCGAGCTTCGCGGGCAGCTGCCCCGCTTCGGCCGCGGCCTTCACGTGCTGTAGGGCCTTCTGGTAGCCGCAGCTGGTCGTGCGGTTCAGCGCGCGGGCGATCCGCTCCTGATTGGTGGTGTTGTGGGACGGGGCCATCGCTTCTCCTTCGTCGCGTCCTGGCGTTGCGGTTCGTCCCACCACGAGCTTGGCCAGGGTGCGCGGGTTCGGAAAAAGGGCACCGGTCGTTGCTCGCACCCGCGCGGCAGCACGGTTCACCGATATCCCGGGGGTGGGCCCGGGCCGGCGCGCACAAGCGAGGTGCGCTGCGCCGAGCATAACGGCCGGTACCGACAACGCCCCTGGCCAGTTCCCAACTCCGTTGTCACAAAACAGCGATGGCACACCGAAGGTCGCGGAACTGCCGACGTACGGGGCAAGGAGCAGTACCGGTGAGGCTGGGCTGGACAGCTCCTGAGCGGCCGACTCGCGGCGAGCCCTGTGGCCAGGCTCTGACTTGCACGGTCCATCTTTGGTGAGACGAACCGGTATACATTCATCTGCGATGAGAACTGCGTCGTCTTCGCGGAGACAGGCCAACCGCGCGTGCGACGGGCACCAGGCCGACCTCACGGTCCCGGGTACCCGGTCATGAGACGGCAATGGGTCCTTCCGTTCGGCGTGGTCGCCGCGATGGTGGTGCTCACGCCTACCGCGTTCGGCACCCGCAGTACGCCATCGGCCCTCGGATGGACCGCCATCCTCATCGGAGCCATCTGCCTGCTGATGCTGCTCGCCCTGGTCGAGCACCTGACCCCACCATCGGACCGGACCGATGCCGATGCCGGGGAAGCCACGGCACCCGGTGCCCCGCGGCCGTCGGCCGGCGCAGTCGCGACGGCCTCCGGGCCGGCCCGCGCGTCCGGAGAGATCCCACCCGACGAGAGGGTCAGCTCGTCCAGGTCTTGAGCTGAGCGGCGACCTCCCGCACCGGGAGACCGTCCCGGGCGGCGCGGGCCAGCGGGAGGACGGTGTCCAGGCCAGGGCGCACCGGCATCCCGCACGCCGACAGGTAGGCCGCGGTCACCGTGGCCGCGAACAGCAGGTTCCGCATCTCCAGGCTCGGGTTTCTCGCCAGCTCGCAGAGCAGCGCCGCGGCCTTGTGATGGGGCTCGGGGTAGACATCGCGGTCAAGGATCTCCGCCCGGTGGCGTGCTTCCGCCGCGACCGGGACGCCGTAGTCGACGACCTGGGGATCTCCCGGAATCTGCTGCGCCACCGCCAGGATCCACGCGAGGTCGACGCGAAGGTTCACGCGGCGTCCCTCGATGCCGTCTCCGCCGTGGCGTCCGGGAGGCCGGGGTACCGATCCTCGCCGACTTCCGCGTCGAACACGTCCGTGTACGCGGCCAGGAATGAGGAGGCGCCGGCCATGAAGGCCGCACGGGACTGGTTCACGTCGGCCTCGATCAGATCAGCCACGTACCCCTGCAAGCTCAGGCCCCGTCGCTTGGCTCGGTCCTCGGCGGCTGCTTTGACAGCGTCGTCCAGGCGGATGTTCGTCTGCTTTGCCATACCCACACTGTAGCTATATGCCGGTACCAGCACATAGCAAATGGCGAGGCCGGTCCGGGACCAGGAGCGGAAGGTGGGATCATTCCGGGGGCAAGTGGGACGGGCGCGCCAGGAGGGGCAACATGATCGATCTTGAAGAGCGCGTGAACCGCGTGTTCAATCCGGACCTGCGTCCCCTCGTCGCCGAGGCGTACCGCTGCTACGCCTCCGGCTCGGCCCGTGGTGCGATCGTCCTGACGTGGACAGCTGTCTGCGCCGACCTCATCGCCAAGGCCCAGATCCTCCACGAAGAGGGCGAGAGCCACGCGAAGGACCTGGTCGCCGACGTGGAGCGCGCGCAGGGCAGTGCGGAGTCCGAAGCGATTCCGATCATGCTCGCCCTGGAGAAGACACTGCTCGACACGGCGGAGAAGCTCGAACTGATCGACTTCACCCAGCGCAAGCAACTGGAGCGGATCCGCGACGACCGCCACCTGTGTGCGCACCCGTCCATCCGTCCCCTCGGCGAGCTCTACGAGCCGACGATGGAGTACGCCCGCGCCCACCTCGCGGCTGCGCTGGAAGCCGTGCTCATCCATCCTCCGAGCCAGGGCCGCAAGATCGTCGCCAGCTTCCTCAAGCATGTCGTAGACCCCGGCTTCGTCTACGACACCGAGTACCTCACCCACACCTTCTTTGACCGCGTCCGCCCCAGTGCCAGGTCCAAGGTCGTCGAGGCCGCGGCCAAGTTCGCCGTCCTCGCGATCGAAGACTCCGCGATCAAGATCAAACCGGAGAGGTTCGCCGACCGGATGGCCAAGTGCCTGCGCAGCTTCGCCGCACGCGACGCCGACCTCGTCAAGAAGGCCGTCGCCAAGCAGATGGCCCGCCTGGAGACGGCCGAACCCTCCGTCCAACTTCAGGCACTCGGCCGGCTCGGCGATCTCCCGGCCTTCTGGGCCTCCCTGGGCGCCCCCGTGCGCAACCTCCTGAACACCAAGATCGAGAGGATCGGCACCCGGGCACCGTACAAAGACATCACCGCCGTCGAGGCCAAAGCCCTGGCCCTGGTCGCCCACCCCGAACTCCGTGCGACGCTGCCCGCGCTCACCACAGCGTTCTCCAACCTCTGGTACATCCCCCGTGCCGACATCATCGAGCAGCGTCCTGACCCGTACTTCACACCGTTTCTCCCGGCGCTTCTCAAGGACGTGGGCACCTTCGACCGCGGGCAGGAAGTCGCGGAGAAGGCCGTCCTTCCCTGCGCCGGCTTCCTGTCTCTGCCGGAGCTGGAACAAGTCCTCACGGAGTGGAACGACAACGACCAGTGCTGGGGCCGTGCCATGCCCGGTTACCTCGTTGAGCTCTACACCCTCACGAGCCACCTCGGCGACGGGCGCAGGAGCCTCTGGGCGCCGATCCTGGAGGAGATCCGGAGCGACGAGCGGGTCTTCACTCTCCTCGCCTCCGGCATCGGATCAGACGAAGCCGTCAACACCTGACGCCGGCTGTGTCGGACCCAGAGGGCATGATGATCCTCATGACGGACGAAGAAGCCCCTGCACTGCCCCTGACGGCGGGTGTCGTGCGCCGTCGGCTGACCGTCGCGGTGTGGTGGTCGGCGCTTGCCTGGCCGGCGCTCGCTCTCGCCCTGACACCGTTCCTTCTGTGGTGGCTCGACATGGGCATTGGCGAACTGACCACGGCGGAGGGCGCAGCCGGGGTAATGCCGGCTGCCGTCGCCGTGGCCTACTTCGCCTGGCAGGCGGCGCAGTCCGTCCGCGCGGAGCAGAGGACGATCGCCGACAAGGCCCGTGATCTCGACTTCGCCGCCGCCCTGCCGGACAACCACTCCCAGCTGTCCCGCGCAGCACACGACTTTGGCACAGCCCTCCTGTCGGCCTACAGCCCCTTCAACACTCGTCTCCTGTCCCGGCAAGCGGCGGTGACGGCTGCCCGGCAAATCTCCCGTGAAGCGGAGGCCGAGGGCCTGAAGCCCGAAACGGTGCAGTTCGTTCGAGGACTTGCCCGAATGACGCCGTAGCCGACCGGCAGACCGGTCGCCGCGGCTCGCCATGAGACGCAGAGGTGCGCTGCCGCGGTGAAAGGGGAGCGGAACCGAGCCCTGCCGGGACGGCCACGTTCGCCGACTACGGTGATCACCATGACACTGGGGGACATGCTGCAACGCCACGCCGGGCAGGCCGTGGTGGCAACGGCGATCATCAGCGAGGCCGTCATGACGCAGTTGCGCGGGCCGGCGGCCGGGATCGCCGTAGGCGTCGCGGCGGCGGCAGGCGGACTGTGGGTGGCGCAGGGCCGCGCCCGTCAGAAGTCGGCGATCGCCTTGGGGACGTCGGCGCAGGCGCTGACGTGGCAGCCCCACGCAGGCCGTAAGCCTCGTTCCTCCGACAGCGACCTCTACCGCCACTTCGCGGCCAGGATGCGGCAGACCACCGAGCACGTACGTCGCACCACCGCCGAGCGCGGGCTGGAGAAGGTCACCCTGGCCACCTCCGACGAGACCGAGAGCTGGGCCGACGCCCGTTCCACCGGCCATGGCCGCCGGGGACACGTCTGGCTCGGTATGCGGTGGCTTCACCCTCGTCACACCGCCCACCTTCCGGCGGTCCTGGAGCACGAGCTCGCCCATCTCCAGCGCCGTGACACCGGCAAGCGCATCGCCGCCGAGTCCATCCTCGTGGCGACAGTCGCCCTGGCCGCCGGCCTCCTACCTTTGCCCGGCTTCGTCGTGACCGCAGCAGCCGCCTGGATGTTGAACGCCCTGTTCTTCTGGTGGGGCGAACTCGCCTGCGATTTCGCGGCCGTCCGTACCTGCGGCCGGACCGCGGTGGCCGACATGTGGCGCGAGGACCTCGAGCGAGAGCGCGGCCGCGCCCTCCTGCAGCGGATCTGGGTGACGGCCCGAAGCGTGCGCACCCATCCACCCAAGCGCCTGCGGATTCTGTGGGCCGAACACGTTCCGCTGAGTGACGGACTCGGCCAGGAGCCGCACCCGCTGCACCCGGCGGCGGCAAGCTGACCCGGCATCCTCGTCTTCACCGCGACCCGCTTCGCACCCAGACTGGGTCCGCCCTGGCCCGACCCGCGATCCGATTCTCCGATATGTGCGATAAGGCACCGGTTGGCGCGGTACCTTGAGCAGCAGTCCCCCTGGACGCCGCGTCCCCCCGTGCGCTGTGTCCGGGGGCACACTTCGCCGGTCCGCCCGATCATCGGCCGACACCCCTCCCGCAACGACATCACGGGCCCTGGACCGCGCGCCTCGTCATGACGACTCCCCACCCTCCCCGGGACGACCAACGGCGGGTGGGACTCCACGTCATGGTCCGGCCACTACCCTGGTGGCCAGCGGAATCGAGGGAGCTACATGAAGCGCACGCGAGCTGTCGAACTGGTCGAAGCGATGCTCCACCGGCTCGACGGCCCCCAGGAATGGCCCCTCAACCTGGTCCGGCAGGTGTGGCTGTTCGGCAGCTTCGCACGCGGTGCCATCGAGCCCCACGACGTCGACGTCGCTGTCCGGATCGAGCGCGACGAAAGGATGAACCAGGCCGTCGTCCAGGCCATCTTCTCCGGCGGCAACCCCTACGCGCCGCTACGCCGCGCGCTCGCCGGGTCATCGCGCGGGCTGCAGTTCCAGTTCGAAGACGCGGCACGCGAGCAACTGGAGGCCGAAGGCACCTTCATGCTCCCGCTGTGGCAACGCGGCGACACGCTCGCCGAAGCGCTCGGCGTGCTCCACGCGATCGCCGAGGACCCCCAAGCCGGCCGAGCCGAGCGCCACGACATGATCGACGCCTTCGAAGGCCTCGACCGGCACATCCCCCGCCCGGTCCGGGCCGACCTGATCGGGTGGCAGCAGCAGGAGGCCATCACCATCTCCCGCATCACGCTCTCCGACGCGCCGGACGACACTGCCCTGTTGGCGACCCCGGACATGCGCTGGGCCTTCAGCCGGTGGAACGAGGACAGCCCGCTGCGCCGCGCGGCCCTGGCGGGCCTGGCCCTCATGAAGGAACTCGCGGTCGAGTTCGACGACGTCGAGCTGGCCGGTCAGCGGCTGCCCACATCGCGGCGCCTGGCGGGACACCGCAGTGAGCCCCGCTGGTGGATCAACTGGAAGTGGCAGAACTACCAGAGCATTCCGTACTGCGTCACCCGCGCCGACGGCTGGCTGGAGGTAGTACAGCCCACGCGGACGCGCCCGCTGAACGCGTTGGTGATCAAACCCGGGCCCAAGGCAGCAGTCTTCCGACACTGACCCCCCGAGGGGCAGCCCGCGACGCGAAGCACGCCCTCCCCTCGCGATCACGCACCTCGCCTCCAGGACGCTGCGACCAGCGATGGCGTCGAAGCCAACCGGCGAGAGCCCGGCCCGGCCGTGCCTCAGCCCCGGGCCTGACGTACTCGTTCACAGGATCGCTCACGTGTGTCGAAACGATGTTCCGTTTGTCGGCGGGTGGGCTACTGTCCAGAGACGCAAGATCGTAAGGGGGGCACATGACCATCACCGACACTCGACCGGGCCGGCCTCCGGGCATCCGCCAGGGCCCCGATGGGCTCACCGACAGGCAGCGGACCATCGTCGACTGCATTGCCCGTTCTGTCGCTGACCGCGGGTACCCGCCCTCGATGCGCGAAATCGGTCAGGCCGTCGGCCTGAAGAGCACCTCCAGCGTCGCGCACCAGCTCCTCGCCCTCGAACGTAAGGGAGCACTGCGTCGAGACCCGCACCGTCCTCGCGCCTACTGCCTGCCCATCAAGGCATCGGACGGGGAGTACGAGTGGCCGGAGGGCGAGTACGCGGCGGCGGAGGTCCCTCTGGTCGGGCGGATCGCGGCCGGTCCGCCGATGCTCGCCGAGGAGATGGTCGAGGACACCTACGTCATGCCGCGCCAGCTGGTCGGCGACGGTGAGCTCTTCGCTCTGAAGGTGTCCGGGGAAAGCATGATCGAGGCCGCCATCTGTGACGGCGACGTGGTCACCGTACGGCGTCAGCAAGTCGCCGAGCCGGGCGACATCGTCGCCGCCATGCTCGACGGCGAGGCGACCGTGAAGAGGTTCCAGCGCGACGCGGCCGGCCACGCCTGGCTCGTCGCACACAACCCCAGGTTCCAGCCGCTTGCGGCCGATGATGCGGTCATCCTGGGCAGGGTCGTCGCCGTGATGCGCACCGTCTGACGAGCCTCGCAGTGGAACACGGACAGTCGTCTCCCGCCCCGGCCGTGCGCGGGCTCACGGCCGGGAGCGGCGCTGCATACGGTATGACCATGACTTTGCCGCTGGAAGACGACCCAAGGCCGCCCTACCTTCAGGCGGCCGAGGTGTTGCGCGCCAAGGTCTACAGCGGGGAGTACGCGGCCGGGAGCCAGCTGCCGTCGGCACGTGTGCTCCAAGAAGACTTCGGGGTATCCAGCTCAACCGTGCAGAACGCGTTGAGAGTGCTGAAGCGGGAGGGGCTGGTCTACTCCGTGCTCGGCCGGGGCAGCTACGTCAGCGGCACACACCCCGGCCTTCCGCCGGCGGCCGGGACGGCGCCTTCCCGTTTTCCCGACGCCGCGGTCACCGCCGAGCACGACCCCAGGCCCCCATATGTCCGTACGGCCGACCTGCTCAGGGAGGAGATACGGTCCGGGAACCTTCCGGGCGGCCGGCTTCCCTCCGCGCGGGAACTCCAAGACCGCTTCGGCATCGCCAACTCGACCGCACAGAACGCGGTGCGCGTGCTCAAACGCGAGGGCCTGGTCTACGCGGTCAAGGGCAGGGGTGTGTTCGTCCGCAGCACCGCGCAACAGGGCGAGTCCCTGCTCGGCGAGAAGGCGTTGTCAGCACAGCCGGATTCTCGGGAGCGGGCGCGAACCGATCAAGAACTCGCCGCAGACCTGGCCGCCGCCGAGCAGCGCCTTGCCCGTGCCGCCGACGCCTACCAAGCGGCCGGTGCTCAGCTCGACGTCCTCATCCGCGAGGCCCGGCGCCGCGGCATGCCCGTACCGACTGCAGCGCGCGAAAGGGACGGGGCCTCGGCCTGATTCGAGACCAGCCGATTCTCCGTTTCCGCCCCGAGAAGAAGTCCGTCGGTGAACGATGGGGACCGTGACGCACGGGGACGTAGAGACCAGGCCGCCGCTCGACCGCACCAACGCCTTCACGGCCTTGGAGGTTGCACTCCAGTGGTGGGGAGCCGATGTGCCGGAGGACCCAGGAGCGGGTGAGCTGGCGCATCTGCTGGACGAGATCGTGGACCGTCTGCGCGAGGACCGAAAAAGCGAGCGGTCACGAGCGGCTGCCGAACTCCTGGTCCAGGCGACGGAGGCACTGCGGGCAGTGGCGCGGCTCGGCAGCCTCCTGCCGGCGATCTCGTTGTGGCACCTGAGGACGGCGCTGCGGCAAGAAACCACGGCCCGCAGTCAATTCGCCGCGGAGAGCCATCTCCAGCCGGTCGCGCCCCTGTAGCCCGCGACCCGACGAACTGCGTGGCGGCGTGTCGCCCCTCTGAACCGCACCCGAGGGATACAGTGGCGCCCTGCGGCATCGGTTGCTGCCCCTCACGCGAACCTCGGCCCACTGGTTCAAGGCGGAGGCGAAGAAGCTCGGCTTCGGCCCGAACCATCTCACCGACCGCACCACCAGCACGCCAGTGCCTGTTCCTCACCTCCGCGGGCCGACGGAGCGGAGTGAAAGGTACCTGCACTCATGCCGGCCAATCAGATCAGCAGCCGCGCCCGGACCTACGCCCTCTACACCGGCGCCCCCCACCAGGCCGCGTATGCAGCTGTCGCTGCCGTGCAGCCTGGCGCACCCCTCATCCCGGGACCGGCCCAGTACGACCAGCTCATCCTCGAATCAGAGGTGTTCTACTGGATCCTCAATGCCCAGAGGCACTTCTTCGAGTACCCCTTCGGGATCCGGTACGTACAGCCCACCTCACACGGCATCCAGCTCCACCTGGAGAGCAACGCCAGCCTCGACAGCCTGCTGAGCGGGCTGCTGCCCTGCCGCTCACCGATGCGCCACGGACGAGACGAGATCTACGGCCTCAACGGCGTCCGGATCTGCGCACGCACCGATCGCGGCATCGAGCTCCGCCGACTCGGACAGCCGACCAGCATCCGGCTCACCGGCCCCTCGCGTCGCGCCTTCCAGAAGGCCGAGACCGCCCTCGCCCAGACGATCCAGAGCAACGGCGGAGAAGCCTGCTGGCAGGCCGGTGACGCTTGGACCCCCTACGAGAAGCAGTGGGACACCGAACACCAGCCGATCTCCTACGAGTCCACCTGGCGCGACGCCGCCTGGCTCCCCAGCGGACTGCTCCGCCGCCTCGGACTTCTCCACACCGTCGCCGTCCCCCAGGTCGTCACCGGACACGAAGCGCGCCTGGGAGAATGGTGGATCCTCCAGCTCGAGCACGACTCCGACACCTCCCTGCGCCGCGCCGAACTGGTGCAGGCCCTGACCGATCCGCACAACGGCTTGCCGCTGGAACTCTGCGGCCACCGCGACCTGACCCCCGGAGGGAGCCTCGGCCTGGTTCTGCTGAAATCGCCGGATCGCACCGCCGCTCTCCAACTGCGCTACGACCGGATCGACTACCCGATCGCGAAGGACCGCACCGAGATGTTCGCGGCGATCCGGCAACGCACCAGTGCCCTCACGGGTGAGGCATCGCTGCCCGCCACGCCCGGTGGCTCGGCCACCGGCTGAGCCGGATCACGCGATACCGGCCCGCCGTCAAGTCCCCGTCACCCGAAAGGATGCCGTCCCGCGACGACGTCCCAGGCCCCGCGCGCTTGCCGTACGGTTTTCGCACTGCGTCTGCCAGGGAAACGAGGGCGGGCCGGATCGGGGAGAGGACGGCATCGGGGTGGGCGGGGACGAACCGGAGACCTGGAGCAAGGGAGCGGCCTGCCGGACCGCAGATCCGGACGAGCTGTTCGTCGAGGGCGCGGCCCAGAACAAGGCCAAGGCCATCTGTACCGGCTGTCCGGTGCGCACCGAGTGCCTGGCGCACGCTCTCGACCGCCGCATCGAGCACGGAATCTGGGGTGGGATGACCGAGCGCGAACGGCGGGCCCTTCTGCGACGGCGTCCTCTGGTCACGTCCTGGCGCCACCTGCTCGAGGCCGCCCGATCGGAGCACGACCGACTCGCGCGCCCCGACGAAGCACGGCCCTGGGAAGCCACCGGGTGACGCCCCCAGCCACGGCCGAGGCCGTGCCCGCCTGCCCGCCTCCCCGGTGGCGGGCACGGTTGTGAAGTGGCTGGCCCCTCCTTCGGACGGCTGCCCGTGGAAGACGGCGAGGGCGTTGTCAGTGCCGGCTGACACGCTGGCCGCCAGACCTTCACAGCTTTGCCACGGGTCAGGAGTAAGACCATGAGCAACGCGCCGGAGTGCGCCGTCGAGATACCCGCGCCGGACGAGGGAGCGGTCAAACCCTGGCGCAAGCTGCTGACAGGCCTGGACGAGACCCAGCCGGGCGCGATGAGCTGCCAAGGAGACTGGCTGGAGGCCGGCGCCACGTACCAGATGCCGGTGGGGACGCTGGTCGTCCTGTGCGACCCGCTGCCCGGCGGCGCCAGGAAGCGGGTCAGGATCTGGCGGGTCAAGAAGGACGGCACAATCAAGGAAGAGCGGGACTCCACGCTCGGCTCGGCGAACGCCTTCGGCACCTCGATGCGAGGCACGCTGCGGCGCTTGATCACCCAACACCCGCACCGAGAAGGGGCGGTACGCCAGATCACCGCAGCCGCGCCGCGCGTCAACGAGCGCGAGGGCAACTGCTCGCAGTGTCATCAACCGCTCCCCGCCCGCGCCGGCATCCTGGAACGCAACCACCGCGGCTACATGGACCCGCGCCACCGCCCCGGTCAGTGCCCGCCACTACCCCCGCGCACCAACGACTACGCCCAGGCCTGCGGACTGTGCGGCGGCTGGCTCGAAGCCGGTCAGGGCGTGCTGTACACGGCCGTGCCTGCCCTCGGCATGTACAGCAAGCCCCTTTTCAAGGCCCGCCACCCACAGGACTGCCCTCCGCCCGAGGAACGCATCGCACCCCCACCGCCGGCCCCGCGCGCGAACGCACGCGAACAGGACTGCCGGCTCTGCGGGAACCTGGTCCCCGCAGGCGCTGGACTCCTGGAACGCTACGGCCCGGTCTGGGAGGTCCGGCACCCCGAGGGCACCTGCCCGCCCAAGGAGGAGTTGTGGGAGATCACCCGCGGCGAACCCGGCCGCTTCCACCCCCGCCCCGAGCGCTGGGCCGCACCCGGCACCGTGCTGCGCAGCACCCTCTACGACCACGACCGGCCGTTCCCCAAGGACGCGCCGGGCTTCCGGCGGCTGCGCACGGGAGAGGTGAGCGCCGTCGTCGCGACCGTGCGCGAGCGGGCTCCGGAGTACTGCCGCGACGAGGACGGGAACAACCCCAGCTGCCTCATCGGAGAGGACGGCTGGTTCTTCCGGGTCCTCGTGCGGCCGGCCACCGTCGAGGAGGCCGCGGACATCCTGGCCGAGGAGGACACCGCGCACCGTCGCGCCGCACTGGCCGAGCGCCGCCGCCAGTTGTTCGAGCACCCCGACGACGGCGAGATCCCCGACGACGGCGAGATCCCCGACACGGTCGACCTGACCGACACCGTCCAGATCGACTTCGGCGCCCGGCGTTCCCTGCACCAGCACTGGCCCGACGACGAGCTCTACATCGACGAGGACGCCGGGGCCGCCTGGTTCCTCCGCTACAACGGCGCCGACGGCGACAACTGGTCCGCGAGCAACTTCGGCAGCTTCATCGCCCGGCGGATGCCGCTCACCGAGCAACGCGCCCAGCTGATCGCCGACCTGCGAGCCGAATACCTGCCCTCCAGCTGACAGCCACGATCTGGCAGGAAGTCACCACCGGTGTCAGTGGTGTACGGCACAGTGGCGGGGCGGAGCTCTTTTCGGCCCGCCCCGCCACGAGCACGAGGGCAGTGATGGATCGCGATACCTACGCCAAGAATTTCGCCAAGCGCCGAGACGGCGAATGGGACGAGATTTTCCGATGGGTGCCCAGAATGTACCGGGCCGCCGCCTCCCGGCTGGAGAAGCTGGAGAGGCAGGCCGAGCGGCAGTTCCCCGGCGTCTTCGATCGCCTGGACCAGGCACGCGAAGCCGTCGGTGACACCATCCCGACCTGGTGCTGGCTGCCTGTCACCCACGTTCAGCAGGTACTTGCCGACCACTACCCCCACCGCACCACGCGAGCTCCCGGCGCGTCCGGTACAGGGCTCGCCGTCATGGCCGCCAGCGACGCAGCCCAACTGCAGGTGATCGGAGCATGGCGAGCCGCCGGACGGCACATGGTCAACATCCACGACCGATCGATCGCCGACCTGGAGAAGGCGGGCGACCGCATGCCCACAGATCTCCCCCAGCGCTGGCCCCTTCCCAGCCTCTACGTCGTCTCCGAGGCACCCAACGGCGCCTTGGGCGCCTTCCTCCACCTGGAGTGGAACGAACGGGAGCAGCGCGCCGAACTGCGCATCGCCCCGGATATCACCCCCACCGCGGCACTCGACCGTATCCCCGTCCAGCCCTTGCACCTGGAGGGCGGCACCGTGACCGAGGCCGCCCGCCGCACCGTGCTGTCCATCCAGGCCGGCATCGACACCGCCCTCGGCACGGAGACGCTCCCCGACATCTCGCCGGGCAGCGCCGTCGACGAGACAGCCCGGACGATCGCCAAGAAGAACGCCTTCTGGGTGGCGGCGGCCGACTGGCTGGCCTCCGATCGCCCCACGACGCTCGACGCGGCGTTCTTGGCCGGGGCCAAGCCCGTGGCCGACTGGCCACCGGCCACGTCCCAGGACACTGGCCGCGCCCCTGTGCTGTGGCTTGCCGGTCCAGCCAGCTGACGGGACGACGGAAAACCCACCAAGCCCTCACCAGACCAGGCCCGGCCGTTTCCTCCCTGGGTACAACACTGCTGCACGAAGCGCGGCCCTACAGGAGGTCCACCTCGGCATCGACGTAGCCGAACGCGTTGGCCATGTGTGCCAGCGCCTCCCGCAGCAGGCGCTGGCGCTCTGCGCGGACCATGGCGGGCGCCGCGGTGATGGTGACGGCCATCTGCGACCTGGGCCCGCTGTCGTTGGTGCCCAGCGGCGCCAGGTCGAGGAACGTGTCCAGGACCGGCAGGACGCCGTTGTCGGCCGGCTGCTCGCACGACATCCGCAACTCGGCGGTGGGCGGGGCGGCCCACGACAGTCCGGCCGGGTCGCCGACGACGTCGGGCAGCAGCTCGGAGGCCGTCTCCCATGCGGCGAGCAGCACGGCCTGGACCTCGTCGAGACCCAACTGCGTGTCCCAGTCCGGACCGAGGGCCGCTGCCCACGCCTCCGGATTTTCGATCAGAACGTCGGCGCAGGCGACCACGGTGGACTCCATCGCGGTAGGCAGGGCGAGCAGGACGGAGGCCTTCACGGCCGGGGCGCCGTCCGGCCCGGCGATCGTGCACGTGTAGCCGGCGGAGCGCCCCGAGTTCCCGAAGGGCCCTCGCTCCCAGCGAGCGGCAGGGAGCTCCACGCCCCTGCGCCGGGACAGCATCGTCACCGCACCGGCCACCGCGCTGTACGGAAGCTGCTGTTCGAGCAGCGCGCGCCGGGCTCTGCTGACCTCCAGCGTGCTCGTCCCGGCCCAGGGCAGGTTCACCAGGGCCCGAAGGCGCAGCGCCGGCGTCTGGCCGGCGGCCCCGATCGAGGCAGAGCGACCCTGGTTCAGGCTGAAGCGGGGGTGCGGGTGCCATCGCCACACGCCACGCCCCGAGCACGTCAAGCGGCCCGGGCCCCACGATCCGCCATCGAGGTCCACGCTGCGGGCATCGGCCGGGATCACCCACGAGGCGTCCGTGCCCGCGGGAGGGTGGGGGAAGCCGACGGCCGCGAGCGGGTCCTGCCCGTCCGGCGCGCGCCGGCCTGTTTCGACGATCTCCTGCCAGACCGGCTCGGCGACGGCAACCGGCGGGCGCCCGGCCACCAGGCACAGCACCCAGCCCGGCTCGCCGTCGACCTCGTGCCGCAGATCCTGCAGCGCGGCCGCGCCCTGCACCCATGCCTCCCCGGCCGGCTCCCCCAGCCCTGCGTCGGCCAGCTGCTCGTAGGCCGCCCTCATCTCCCGCTCACGATCGGGCAGACCTTGGCCGACGCGCGGCCCGCTGCCGGGCCCGGTTTCGGAGACGGCCTGTCGTACGAGCTCGGCGAGAGCCTGGGCGGTGGGCATGCCGGAGGCTCGGACACCGGCGGAGAGCAGCTGCTGGATCTCGGCCCGGGACAGCCAGTGTGTGCTGTCGCCGTCCCGCATCGGCACGGCGACCGTGTCAGGGCGCGGCGCGCCGAGTTTGCCCACGGGAGCCGGCACGACGAAGAGGGTGCCGGCGCTCTGCGCGGGGATGTCGATGTAGAGCACCCGTTCGTCATCCGCGCCGGACCATCCGATGCGCACTCCTCGGGGGGCCGGGGTGATTCTCTGACGGATCAGCTTGCGGATCTGGTCCACGTTCACCGTGGCCGGGTCGGTCGCGACGATGTGGTCCAGGACCTCTTCATCATGTTCCGGACGGGTGGCGATGCCGATGACGATGACCCCGCCGCCCCCGTTGGCGAACGCGGAGACGTCCTTGGTGAGCTCCTCGGCCGCTTTGGGGTCGGCCAACTGGTACGGGTGGCTCTTCGCGTCGATCCACTGGGTCTCGCGCAGTCCGAGCAGGCCGTCGGGCTGGTGGGCATCTAGCGCGTCCAGCACGCTCTTCAGGTCGCTCAGCACTCCGGCAGTATCCGCCGGCGCACCGGCCCTCTGCGGCTGGGTTTCACATTTTCACCAGCACCGACGCGCGAGGCAGCCGGAAATGGTGCGAGAGAAGACCAGGGTCGGTCATCTCCACCGGGGTCTTGGTACACCGGATGGGCGGCTGAGGCCGGCGGATGGCTTCGGGGTGGGTGGCCGGGCATGGGAGCTTCGGACGGACTCGCGGTGGCTGTGCCGGCTCTCACGCCCCTCGGGAGCGACCGGTCGTACGGCTGGGCACGCGCCTGTCAGCGAGCGCGCGCCTCCGTGTAGCCGGTGATCCGTCCGGCGTCGTGCTGCATCAGCGTGGACAGATCGTGGCCGGCCCACAGGGCGAAGCTCAGCGCGAGCTCGCGGACGTCTTCGAGTTCGGCGTCCGGCCGGAGGTAGGCGAGGAAGGGGACGGCGAGTCGTGCCGCACGCTCCTGGGGCCGGTCCTCGGACTGGGCAGCGGCGACGACGGTCAGAAGTTCCACGCAGGTGGGGCCGGCAGGGTGCGGGTGGCGCTGGCTCAGGCTGACCTCATCACCGAACTGGCCGAGCCAGGAGTCGAACCGGCCGTGATTCTGGCCGAGGATCTGAGTCCGGTATCCCGCCCACTCGGTAGCCAACCACTCGATCAGCATCAGGCCGTGCGGGCGGAGGGTGCCGAGCCTCTGCCACGTCTCCAGCGCGGCCGTCAGGACGCGGTACATCTCCATGTCGGCCGGGGGCAGGCCCTCGCCGCCCGCGGCGTGATGAGCGGCTTCTCCCTGAGCGGTCATCCTGAGCAGAGCGAAGGCGACGTCACGGGGTTCGGATCGGGTAGTGGTCTCTGACATCAGCAACTCCTATACGGGCTGGGTGATCGGGGCAGCAGACGCGATGCGCCGCGCTCGGGCCGGGAAGGTGTCTAGGACTTCGCCCTGAAGGTGAGAACGACGCCCTCGGGCCTTCGTGCCGGGGCGCCCCGGCAGGACTTCTGATGGCCCGCGTGCCACGGACCCGCCTCCTCCGGCAGGAGATCCAGCTCGGAAACACAGCAGACCCGGCACATGGCAGTGTGGGTATCAGCGTCGTACGCATACAGAGGGCGGGCGCCTGACGGATACGGATGCACAAGCCCCCCTGACAACCGTCCTCATGGGCATACTGGCGCATCGACGGCTTGTCCCGGCGGTACTTGCTCCTCTTCGGGCTGCCGCGCGGTCAGCGTGCTCGGCGGCCGTCCGCGCAGTGACAGCAGCAGTTCGCGGGCCGCGATCGCGTCGCCGAGGGCGCGGTGCCGGCCGCCGAGCTTAAGCCGGGTGGTGGTGCTCAGCCACATGGAGCGGCGCTTCATCAGGCACTGCCAGGCCTGCGCCGACCGCAAGCGGCCCGGGTCGCAACCGAGGGCCCGCGCGTGGCCGAGGGTCATCCGCTTGTCGAAGTCGCTGTTGTAGGCGAGCAGGACTCGTTCGCCGACTGCCGCCAGCACCTCGGGGAGGACGACACTCCACGGACGGGCGCCGGCCACCATCGTGTCGGTGATGCCGTGCACCCGGGTGGCCCCGGCCGGAATGGTGATGCCCGGGCCGGGGTGGACGAGGGTGTCGATGAGGACGGAGCCGTCGTGCGCGTCGACGGCGGCCACCTCGATCACGCGGTCCGCGGGAGTGAGCCCGGTGGTCTCCACGTCCACGACGCAGGCGACACCCGGCTGGAGCATGTCGTGGGCCCAGTGCATGGTCTGGCCCACCGGGCCGAGCAGCACCACCCGTTGAGCATCGACAGCCCGCGCGAGCCGCAACGGCAACAGCGCCATGACCTCGCCGCGGCTGGGCCCGCCGTCGTGCGCCGGCGCCCAGTCGAGCGTCCACCGATCCGCCGCCGCGCTGTACCTCGCCCAGGCATCCACCCCGTCAGCTCGCAGAGCCGCGGTGACGCCGTCCACCAGCCGTGCCCGCTCGGAAGCAGGCCCGGCGAGCTCCCGCCAAGGGGAGGGACGGCGGCCTTCAGCGCTGCGCGCCGCCGCCCAGTCCAGCGGTTGGGCGGCGACGGCGTCGAGAGCCGAGACGGCGAAGCGGACCGTTCCGGCGACGCTGCGACCGCTGGGAGCGAGAAGCCCGGCTTCGAGGAGGTAGCCGAGCTCGCGCCGGTGCAGCCCCAGGTAACGGGCGGCCTGCTCAGGTCCGATGACCCCACCGTCCGCCGCGAGCGTCCGCGAAGGCACGGAGACGAAAGCGGCGGCCCGGATGTCCGTCTGCTGTAGTTGCATCACCGAGTCCCTTGAGTCCCTCGAGTCCCTAAGCCTGCGAGTCGTCGTCTCGGCCGGTCACGTCGGCGAGGTGGAGAACGCCCCTGGCGCCGAAGACGGTGTGGAACAGCACCTGGCCGCCGGTCTGGCTCGTTCCGGAAGCTGCATCACTGAACCAGCGGCTGGAACGCAGCGCCTGGGCCACGCACTCAGCCACCGCATCGCCGACGGGCGCGACCGACGTGTCGGGCGCCACCAGCTCGGGCAGGTCCTCCAGGTCCATGCCGTAGCGCTCAAGGTGCTGGATGAGCAGGTGAGCCAGGGCCCGCGACGGGTCGCTGGTGTGGCGCTGCCCGTCTTCGGGGTCCATCAGCCCCGGAAACACCACGGCGCGGGTGAAGAAGTCGCACAGAACCCCGAACACCAGCGGGTCTGGGCTGTGGCCGTGGTCATCGCGGGCCTTGAGGGCCCACTGCAGGATGACGTCCACGTGCGCGTGCCGGGCCCGTTCCGCAGAGTCCGGCGCGCTGGCGACACTGGACCTGGGGGCGGCGGCATCAGCGATGCCGACGACTTCCGCGGGCAACTGCGTCTCGGCAGGATGAACACCGTCCACCTCATCCTGCCACTGGCGGAACTCTGCGGCTTCCTCCTCGTCACGCTGATAGGCCGCGTCGTACTTGTCGTCGCCCAGGACCGCAGCCGACTTTGCCCACTGGGTGAGCAGCGCAGCGTGCTCCCACCGGTCCTCGGATCCGGGAAGCTGATTGCGGCGCCCGTCCATGAGGGCCGGCAGCAGCGCGGTGATCGCCTCCGGTGCCGCCAGCACCGGCACCGGCAACGCGACGGGCCTGTCGCCGCCTCGCTCCTGGTACGCCCAGCCCGTGGACGAGTTCCACACCAGCTCCAGCCCGTCCGGCCACTCCTCGCCGGTCAGCTCCGCAGCGCCGCCGATCCACGCCCACCGGGCTTCCGCCGTACCCCTGGCCTCTGCTCGGCGCACCGCGAATTCGGCATCTGCGTAACCGGCGCGTGCGAGAGCGCCCTCCATGACGCGCGGGTACTTCTTCCAGCCCTTGAACTGGTCCACGGTGTGCCCTCTTCTACTGCTCCGAACGGCCTTGTCTGTCCCGGTCAGCCTGGCAGCCGCCACTGACACCACCCCCGCCAGCGATCGAACCTGAACCGAAAATGCGACCGACTGTGCGAATCCTGCATCCCCCGACACCCGCCAGGCCCGGCCGCCGAGCCGGCGGACGTAAGCCCCGCCACCCGCCGGTGGAGACTCTGAACGAAGCCAGCCCGGGCGCCGCCGTACGCTGCCAACGTGGCACCCATGAAATCCGTCAGCATCGCCCTGAACCGTGTCTGGCCCACCCAGCTGCGCACCGACCGTCTCCTTCTCCGACCGGTCACCCGGGAAGACGGCCCCCTGGTGGACGAGCTGCTGACCGACGACCGGGTCCGCGCCCACCTCGGCGGTCCGGCCACGCAGGATCGCGTCGTCGCCCGGCAGGCCGCCTACCCGATGACGGCCGGCGCCTTCACCGTCGTCCGCGTCGCCGACCAGCGGCAGATCGGACTGGTGACCATCGGCGCCGACCACAGGTGCGAGGGCCGCGCCGAAATCTCCTACCAACTGCTCCCCGCCGCCTGGGGCGAAGGCCTGGGCCGGGAAGCCGTCGCCGCGGCCGTCAGCTGGTGGACGGATGCCGTCCCCGGCGGTGGTCCGCTGGTCGCGGTCACTCAGAAGGCCAACCGCTCCTCGTGCCGCATGCTGGAAGCGATCGGCATGACGGTCGTCGACGAGCTCGACGAGCACGGTCGCCAGTGCGTCTACACCCCCGCGGGCGGCCAGGACGACAGCGATCTGCGCTGGTTGCGCCTGCTCGCCGAGCGCCGGGACGCCGTCGAGCGGCACCGAGGCGCGCAGGCGCGCAGGCGCGCGCGACCGCGGCCGGCCAGGACCTTCCCGACGACCTTTCGGCGCTCACTCCCGAGGAACTGGCCCGGCTGTGCCCTGCCCGCCACGGCGCCTACGGCCGGATCTGCGCCCGCGTGGCCGATCACACGCCGGACCTTCACGTGGGCCGGGCACAGGACGGCGCGTGGATCGCCTGGCTGACCGACGGCTGACGCCTGACCGCCCACCCGGCGCGGCCAGGGGGCTCCGTCGGCGCTCAGAACTCGTCGGCGCGCATGGGGACGAGTTCGGCGACCTCGAACTGGGTCGTCTGCGGGTGCAGTTCGAGGAAGCGGGCGATGACCTGGGCGTGCGCCTGGCCGGTGAACAGGTCCAGCGCCACGCGGTCGAGGGGACCGTCGTCCAGCTGCAGGTACGTCATGGCCAGATGGGCGCCGTGGTGCAGGGCGTCCTTCTCGGTGGGGTAGGTCCAGGTGCTCAGTCCGCGTCCCGGCTCGCTGCGGTGCAGCAGAACCCACGGGCCGCCGGCCGCCCCCGTGGGCGCGCCGGCCAAGACCCGGCACATGCGGCACCACGTCGCGTTCGCGGCGAGGCGCTCCGCCTGACCGGCACCCCACACCGGCTCCGGCACGACGACGCGCGCGACATCCGGCCGTTCGGGCAGGGGCTGCGGCTCCCGGGTGAGCAGTTCGGGGACCCGGTAAGCGGTGCGGGCGCGGCCCTTCCTGCCGGCCGGGGGCTGCCACAGCGCTCGCGGCCACGGCTCGTCGAGCGACACCGAAGGTCCGCGGCTGAGGGGATGGCCGAGGTCGACCAAGCCCTCGCCGGACGGTGTCGGCTCCTCCCCTGGAGGCAGCGGCAGCAGCCACCCGGCCGTGCCCTTCACCCAGGCCTGCCCGCAGCCGCACCAGTGCACGGCGGCATCCTGCTCGGCGGGGCTGTCGTACCAACTCGGCTCCTCCCGGCCCAGGCCGAGGCGCGCCATGGCGGTCGGCTTCTCGCACGGGCAGGACGCGAACCGGTACAGCTGCACATCGGGCTGCTCGTCGCGCGAAGCGTGCAGCCACGCCGGATGGACACCCAGCGCCCCCGCCAGCGCCTCCCGCTCACGATCCCCAGGCCGGGAGCGGCCCGCCGCCCAGTGCCCGATCTGGTGCGCGCCGACACCGACGTCGCCGCCCAGGCCGACCGAGGTCTTCGCGGCCGCCTCCTGCAACAGCCGCAGACGCCGTACGAAGGGGGACAGCTCCAGCAGAACCCACACCGGGTGCTCCCCACGGGGCTCGACGTACTCCAGATCGTCCTCCCACACCTCGTGAAGCTCGTTGTAGGACAAGGCGTGCTCGGCCAGCGTCTCGGTCACCCACCGGCGCACCGCGGCGTCGTCCGCCCACTGCTCATCGGTAGCCTTCTGAGCCGCCGCGTCCGCGTTCTCCGCCAGCACCAGCTCCTCGTGCATCGGGAAAAGGCACTCCTCGACGGCCAGCAACGCCCGGGAGGCGACGATACGGCGGGCCGGTTCCGGAACCGCTCCGCTCAGCACACCCGACAGCACGTCGACGGCCCGCACCACCAACCGGTCCTGCTGCTTCCCCCACCTGCTCACCCTGCCCCCATCCTGCGGCCGCCGCGGCCCCGCACGTGTCACATCATCCCGGCCATGACACGGAGGCGGGCGACAACGCCCGAAGTTCACCCCCACCAGAACAGTCCCGGCCCGAGCCCCGGACAGCCAGCAGCGCCCGGCATCAGACCCAGCACGACCGCCCGCTACACGGCCGCATACGCTGGGCCGATGCCCGTCGTACCCCCGCTCTTCAGCGATGCCGAGACCGACCACCCCGCCATCGCCCAGTGGTGCTCCACCATCCTGGCCGGCGACACCGCCCGCCTGCTCCTCCTGGGTCCGCACTGGTCGGGCAAGTCCTACGCCGCCTACGCCGGGCTGCGCCGTCTCCTTGCCGCCGGCTATCGCGAGGAGAAGATCACCGTCCACCAGGCCCACGAGCTCGGGCGCAGTTACGAGCCCGGCATGATCGAGAACACCACCGCGGTCACGGTCATCGACGACCTGACCCTCTCCGTCGACCTGGTGCGCGAGGCCAAGGTTCCGCTGAAGCCGGATTCGGCCGATGTCCAGGCCATGATGGCCCTGGAGGCGGGAGCGCTCGCGGATGCCGTCGCCCGCCTGAGCCTGCTGCCGCGCCGTTCCTGGCTCCTGATCGTCTCGAACCTTGACTGCCTCGTCGAGACGGTCGGCCAAGAGACCGCCGACCGCCTCGTCGCCGTCGCAGAGCAGGCCGAACTCACCGCCCGCCCCCGGCCGACCTTGCGCTGGTAGCAGCACGCCCGTCGCACATGACCGAGCTGGACTACGCTGCGCGCTGTCGGCAGGGCGCAGGAAGGGGCGGGTTGTGGCCAAGCGGACGAACGGTTCCGAGAAGAACCGCAAGGAGCCGATGTCCGGCGTCGCGCGCCGGCTGTGGGCGTTCTCCGGCAACGAGTGCGCCTGGGGCGACCCGCACTGCTCAACGCGGCTGGTCACGGAGGAGGGCGCCTGGGTCGGCAAGATCGCCCACATCATCGGTGCCGAGCCCGGCAGCGCCCGGCACGAGGAATGGGACGGCCAGGACGTCGAACAGCTGCGGGACTTCGGCAACCTGATGCTGCTGTGCGGGGTGCACCACGACCTGATCGACAGCAGCGTCACCCGGCACGACTACACGGTCGAATACCTGCGGGCAGTCAAACAGAAGCACGAGGCCAGGTACCGGTACACGGTCGAGGCCATCGAGGCCGAATTCCGCGACACGGTCAATGGCTCCCTGGTGCGGCCCGCCGCCACCATGCGCCGCTTCTTCGCCTGGGAGGACGCCAACCAGGATCCGGAGGACGAACAGGAGACCCTCGAACTGGTCAACCGCTTCGCGCGGCGTCTCGGCGGCCTCACGAGGATGGCCCGACAGGTCCTCGCTCTCGTGGTGCACGAGGAGAGCACGGACTTCGAACTGGTGCTGAGGCGCTTCTCGGCGGACCGCACGACGCTGCTCAGCGTCGTACGCGAGCTGCAGAAGGCGGAGATGGTCTACCTCCACGACGAGGAGTTCGACGAGGACCGCGGGAAACTTTCCCTGCTCAGCGGCGCTCTGGAGGGCCTTCACGAGATGTGGGACGAGCTCCGGGGCTTCTGCCACGACGAGAAGGTCGACCTGAAGGAGATCCTGGTGAACCTCGACTTCTCCCGCCTGGACTGAGCCGCCGACGACCGCGCGACCTGCGCCCGGGGGTGGCGGCCCCGGCCGTACTGCGTCCCGTCACGGGGACCGGGGCCTGTCCCGCACACTCCATTCCGGCACGGGCCACGGCGAGCCTAACGGTGCCCCGAGAGCGCCTGCACGGATTCCCGCAGACCCGACTTCCCGGCCGGAAGGACAAGGGAGCGAGGACGAGCACGGTGCGGAGACTGCCACAAGGCGCTCACGCGGCCGGCTTCCGCACAGGACAGGTGCCGCGAGCGGCGTCACCGACTGCACCGTCCTCCCCGTCCTGGACGCGCGCCGTGTCGACCTCAGCGGGCCCTGCGGGGACACCGTAGAAGCCACCGAAGGCCTCGACCCCGCGCTTCCCCTCCAACTGGGCAAGCAGCGCCGCGGCCGCCACACCGCGAGCAAGCTCACTCGCCGTCCGGACCACACGGTCCTGTGCGCGCCCCGACCGAGGCCGACCATCGCTGAACTGCAACACGTCACCGTTCTCGCCCAGGCTGCCGCCAGCGCGCTCGGCCTCACCACGCAGCCAGTTTTCGGCCTGCTCACGAGAGTGGCCCCATTGCCGGAGCTTGTACGCGATGTCAGCGCCGCACAGAGGAACGGCGAAATCCAGGAAGAGTCGCAGCTCAGCAACAGCATTCAATGGTTCAGGCTGGCGCATAGAAGTACCTCCTAGAACGTATGGAGTCGAAAGTAGGTAGGGCTAACCTCGATCTTTCTTGAGGGTCCGCCGACGGAGTCGGTGGACCCTTTCGCTTCCGGAGCTGATGGTGGGCAGGCCGGTGGCCCGGCTGTCGCGTCGGGTGGACGCCGGGTTCCACTGCCCGGGGCGGGTGATGCTGTCGCAGGGACGGTGGGTTGCTGGTCAGCCGGGGTTGGGCAGGAGCGCGAGCCGTTCTAGGGCAGCGGTGATCTCGCCGGTCCAGGGCCAGTGCCGGGCGAGGCGGAGAATCCTGCGCCGACCGGTGGTGACGAGCTGGCCGGCTGCGGAGAACAGGCGGAACCGCAAGCGACGCGGTTCCCAGAGCCTCCCCCGGCCGGTCAGCGCGAGCATGGGCATCCAGGCCAGCAGGTCGAGCGCGATCTGGACGATCTCCATCCAGACCCGGTTCTGGGCGGTGTCGTGCAGGGGCAGGTTTCGCAGGCCGGTGGCCCGGGCAGCACGGATCCGGTCCTCGGCCCGTGCCCGGAGCCGGTGACGCAGCTCGAGCTCGGCGATCGGCCGGCCGGTGGTGTTGGTCGCGAAGCACGTGATCCGCATGCCGTCCGCGTCCGTGATCCTCAACTGGGCGCCGGGATGGGGCCGTTCCTTGCGGACGATCAGTCGTATGCCCTTGGGCCAGCCGTCCAGGAGCTTGCCGGTGAGCTCGGCGACCCAGGCCCCGTCCCGGGCCTCACCGTCGGCCTCGACGGCCGGGGTCCAGGCCGAGGCGGGGACCTTCAGCACGTGTTCGTGGATCGCTTCGGTGACCGTCATGCCGACCGAGTAGGACAGCCATCGGCCCCGCTTCGCGAGCCAGGACACGAAGTCGTGGGTGCCGCCGGCGGAGTCCGTGCGGATCAGCGTCTGCCGCCCTCGCCGGTAGCGCTTGGGCAGTTGGGCCAGGGCCAGTCGGGCGGTGGCGATGTGGTCGGCGGCGGTGTTGGAGCCCGCGTTTCCCGGTCGCAGGAGGGCAGCGACGGGCTCACCGGTTCCGCCCGGGCCGTGGTCGACGAAGGCCGTCAGCGGGTGATGACCGTAGGTCTTCTTCCAGGTCGCCGCTGCGTCCTCCTTGTCGGAGTGGGCGATCACGAGGACGCCGTCGAGGTCGACCGTGACCTGACCGTCGGTGTCCGGGGCGTCCTTGCCGGCCAACGACCAGGCACGATGGCGGCCTTCGGAGCGTGCGGACCGGACGGCCTGCAGAGCTTTCTCGCCGGATGCCGCGAGGGTGTCGATTAGACGGGAGATGGTCGGGTCGGAGGCGACCGGGCCGAAGACGGCCGGCTCACACCGCAGCATGGCGACGTCCGCGAGGCAGTCCCCGCCCAGTGCGACCGCCAGGGCCACGTCCAGGAGGATCTTGCCGGGATCGTGGACGGCCCGCGGCTTCCGCCATGGGGACAGAGCTGCGGATATCGCCTGGTCAAGGCCCGTCTTGCGGACCGTCTCCAGCAGCAGGACCGCACCGGCCTGCGAGACCGCCTGCCGACCGTCTCCCTGGACACGGACACGTGGGTACGACGAGATAGGCTCTCTCACCTGGAAAGTGCTCTTTTCCTTGCAGCCAACAGGACCCTCAGCAAGTCCTATCGTTGCAGGTCAAGGGCACTTTCCGTGTTTCTGATCAACTCTTGGACAGCCCACCTCGTGAAAGCCCGAGGCTAAAGAAGTGGCTGGGTGCGCGGGGAAAGCGAGCAAGAGGCGTCGGTCGGAAAGATGCCGTCACGATCGGGCCACACGGCCTGCCAGTACGGCACGGCGATCTCCCTGCCGTACACCGCCCGCAGCATCGCGAACGGCTCCAAGGACTCCACAGGGCGCATGAGCAGCTGGAATCCGTTCGCGAGCAGCCCGTCCAGCACCTCACCGGCAACCGGACCAGACGATCCGGCGAACCGCTCGACGACGCTATGGAGCACGCCCTGCATCGCCCTGACGTCCAGCCCGGCCATCACGAACTCATGCCCCAGAGACTCGTGCAGACCGACGGTGTAGCAATAGGCAGCAGAACCCTCATCTGCCATAACCGCCTGGACGGCGAATCCGTGCTCCGCGATCACAGATCGCAGCCGAGCAACGTACTCCGTCATGAAATCGGGCGGACACACAGGGCAATCCGCTGCCCCGCAAGAATCGTGAGGGCGGCCCTCCGGCAAAACATTGGCCGCGACGTCGGGCGTGAAATCCAGATCGCGAGCGACCAGCTGAGAAGGATCGCCGTCCGGACGGCACGATTCCAGAGCCGGAAGATCGATAAGGCCCCACCGGCCCTGCGACAGGTCACCGCCCAGGCACGACCACCCGTAGGCCTGGCCGCTCGCGTCGTCGACCTCAACGACGTACCACTGGCCCCAGGCGGAGAAGTACCGCAGCCGGACCACCCTGTGCTCATGCGGCTCCAGGACCGTGGCCCACAGACCCGGGATCTCGGCCAGCACCGCCGGAGCCGGGTAGAAGTCGCCGGCGCGCTCCTCGCGCCACAGCTCGGGCGGCCGCGTCCTGACCGGGCCACCCCCCTGCGCGGAGCGCTCGGGTTCGAGCTGGGCGCGGAAGAGCACCTGATCGACGTCCGGGTGGTAGATCGACAGCTCGTCACCGTCCCAGCGCACGGTGTACGCCCCCAGGTCGTCGGGCAAGGCGCGCAGTTCGGGCACGGTCTCCATCGCCCTGAGGAAGAGGGCGACGAACACTTCCTCACGTCCCCCCGAATCGGCAGAGACGGTGGTTCGCTCCCAGGGTTGCCCGAGGAAGCGCATGCGGATGTCCGCCATGATCAGTACTCCAGTGAATCGAGATGTAGGGGAGGCCGACGAGGGCCAGGCCGATGAGTGCGTCGTCGATTCCTCGGGCGATCGCTGAGCGGCGGCGCTTCGCATCCGCATGCATCACCGGCCATCCGGCCTCGACGGGGATACAGGGGGAAGGTCCCGGCTCAGGAGCCGGACGACTGCTGCGCTCGGTACTCGCCCACCACGGCGAGTACCGCGATGCCGAGAAGGCCGGCTCCCTCGCCTGCCATCCAGTCGCCGAGCGGCGCTTCCGGGTTGTTGCTCAGCCTCTGGATGAGGTCATGCACGCTGACATGCGGAACACCCTCGGCGTCACAACCAGCCTCGAAATGACCGAACTTCGGCACGTACGCGTGGTAGTGCCCGTCGGCGTTCCAGTGAGGGTCCTGCCACAGCTCGAACACCGCGTTCGGGGCGTCCTCCTCCAACCGCGTGGCGACCTCCTCGCAGAGCCCCAGCACGGCTTCCCGGGCGCGGTAGACCTGCCCCAGCGTGAGGACCTCGGTAGGGCCACGCTCATACTCACCGCAGAGTCCGTGCTCCCGCATGAGGTCGAGCAGCGGAACGAGTTCGGCGGCGGGAGCCGAATGGATACGGAGCTGAAGATCAGCAGACACGTTTCTTCCTAGGTTCGAGCGCCACGGCGGGCGCGCATGCAGAGGGGGAGGGCAGGGCCGCGCATTTTCGGGAGGGCAGAGGTGAAGCAGAGCGCGTTCGGCTGCTCAACCGGCGCACTGGCACCTGCGGGGAACGGGTACGGCGGCATGAGGCGTGTGGGCGGCTCTCCGGCGCGACGGCAGAAGACCTGGTCGACGGTGACCGTCAGAGCCGCGATGTCTCACGCTGCCAGTCACGCGTCTCAGCGCGGCGAACCAGACGGCGGAACCAGGGTCCTTTTTCGCCTTCGTCGCTGTACCGGCCCGGCAGGATCTTGCTCCCCACGGAGCCGGTCCGAGCGTTCTTGACCTTGCGACGCCTCGCGGGACGCTTCTTTGCCCCGGTTCCCGGGACGGGGGTACTCATGTTGAGATCAACTCCGCATTCGCCCCGATGCTTTACGCCTCTTCGTCGTTCTCGGCGCAGTCGGGGCAGTCGTCGGGACAGCGGGTCAGGGTGCCGTAGGTGTGAACCGCACAGCGTGCACAGGGGTCGACGGAGGCGACATATTCGCCGTCCTCGGTACGGGTTTCTCCGGCCCAGTCGTCAGCCGGGATTCCAGTTGGTTCGTTGCAGTGGCCGCAGTTGACCTCGCCGGGGCGGTAGATGGCCATCAGAGTTCACGCACGGACAGACCACCGTGCAGCCTCCACAGGAGCTCCGACATGTCGACGCCGATTTCGTGCTCGGCGTCGTTACTGTCGCCTTCGACGGCCTCGTTCCAACGTTCGAGAAGTTCTTCCACCTCGGCCCGTTCGGAGGGGCTGAGTTTGGTGTTCAAGACGCGGTCCTCTTGCTTAGCGCCCCGACGAGCGGGGGCGGCTGATGGGGCTCGGGCATCGCCCGAGAGGGATAGAAGATCAGCCACGTGAGGCTGCTCAGCTCACGCTTCACTCCTCACCGACCACCACCCACACGCCCGACATCCGGCACTTCTGGCCGCGCACGGAGTGGCCCTCCAGCTGGCCGCTGATCAGGTCGACAACCGCTCCGCACCCGGCGGACGGACAGCGGACGGCCATGACCCGGCCCTCGTCGTCGAGGAGAGGCATCTCGTGCGCGAGAGCCATCGCGGTCTGCTCGCCCTTCAGGCGTACGGCGAAGGTCACCTCGCCGCCGGCCTGTACGTCATCGAGGCACAGCTGGCACAGGGGCTGCTTGCGGGCTCTGGCTGCGGCCGCTGGGGAAGGGGTCGCACGGTGGCCGTCGGGAGACACACCGGGCGGCAAGCCCGTCTCGGGGTCAATCAGGATGCTCGGAGCGGTGTGGCGTTCCAGCTCGTGAAACATGGTCGGGCGGCCGCAGCAGGGGCATTTCATCAAATAGAACAAGGCGAGCTCTCAGGATCGTCGGAGCGGTGTGGATGGGCGCGGACTGCCTTTGGGAAAGGGGCTGTCCTGCTGTGGCTCGGGGCTTACAGGGAGATGCAGCCGGTGACCCGGGGCGGGTCGACTTCCTCGACGAGACCGCGGGCGGCGGCCTGTTGGTCGGATGGCTTATCGGCCGGTTCTGCGGTTCCCCGGCCTCACGAGAACAACAATACACACTGAAAACAGAATAAGCAACAATGCGAGTTCCGGCTCCCGTGCAAGGCGCGGAGCGATCCGGCCCCAAGCCTGTACGGCAAGCGGGGACCGTCCGCCTCGGGGCCCGGTGCCGCCGGACAGGTACCGGAGGGCGCGAGCGGTCCGTCCGCGCCACCGCCCTACACCGCGCCGTGCGCGTGCCCGTATCCGAGCGGTGTGCGGGCCTGCGTCCCCGCACGTCCGCCTGCCCACCCTCGTCCCCGGCGCGACAGGGCAGAGAGGGGCGCGCGAAGCCAGCAGGTGTGCGCCCTGCCCGAGGCTCGGCCGGGCCCGTACCGTCGCAAGGCCGGGCGAGAACCCGGGACAGCGGTCAGTAAGGACGGTGGCGTGGTGGAGCGCAGGATGGTACTGAGCGCCGGGCTCTGCGCGGCGGCGCTGTGGGCGGGTGGCACGACCCAGGCGCTGGCCGGCGGACGCGGCC
>NZ_JBEXSH010000008.1:0-37638 GCF_040613555.1 Streptomyces sp. NPDC006265 | reverse complement strand
GGCGGCGATCAGGACGCCAGGACGCGCGAGCTGGTACGCCGCCTGGAGCGGGGAGAGTTCCCCCACCTCACAGATGCCGCCGTGAGTTCCGAACAGCCCGCCGCCCGAGGAAAGTTCGGAATGTGCGGCCGGCTTGACGTCTACGCGAACTGAGGACCATGCGCACCTGAGAGTACGGCGTGCACGGCCGGTTCGGCCCGCACCGGAAGGCAGGGTCGGATGGGCGGTGCGGGCACAGGGGACGGACACGGTCCGCCTACTCAGCGCCCACCCCGGCAGCGGCGCTGGTCACCGCCCGCGGCTGAGACGCCCTGCCGCGGGCGGCTCGGCCGTCGACTCCCGCCAGACGATCCGGAACAGTGAGCCCTCGGTCATCTCGGGCGCGCTGTCCCTCAGACCCGCGATCAGCTTGGCCATGGCCGTACTGCCCAGTTGTTCGAGCTCCACGTCGACGGTGGTCAGGGACGGGGTCATGAACTGACCGACCCCGGCGTTGTCCCAACCAGTCACGCTGAGGTCTCCGGGCACGTCCCAGCCGCGCTCCCGGGCGCCCCGGACGACGCCGGCGGCGACGAGGTCGTTGGCCGCGATCACCGCGGTCGGCCGTGCATGGCTCGGGAGCGACCGTATCGCTTCGATGCCGGACTCTCCCGACCAGTCTCCGTCGAAGACCCCGACGGACTCGACCCCGAGGCGTTCGACGGTGTCCAGATAGCTCTGCTTGCGTGCCCTCGCGGAGGCGAACTGCGCGTCGCCCGCCACATGGAGGAACCGGGAGTGACCGAGCGCCGCCAAGTGCTCGATCATCCGCACCAGGGGCGTGGCGTCAGCCAGCTGCCCGATGCCGCGCATCTCGTCGTCGAAGTCGGCCGAGATCACCACGGCCGTCCTCTGGTGCAGTTTGCTCTCCACGGCGGGAAGCACGGGGGCGAGGGAGAGGATGCCCTCGTACTGTCCCGAATCGGCGAGCTCCAGCAGACGGTCGCTCCTCGCGCGTACGCCGCCCCCGGCGCTCACGACATCCACGAAAAACCCTGCGGCCTGCGCCGTCGCGCTGGCACCCGCCAGCATGCGTGAGGGGTTGAAGGCCATGGCGGGCATGAGGATCGCCAGCCGGCCGGTCTTTCGCGTGCGCATCGACCGCGCCACCAGGTTGGGACGGTAGTCCAGTTCCCGTATGGCCTTCTCCACGCGTTCCAGAGTCGCGGGCTTCAGCCCGCCGTTGAACCGCAGATACCGCGACACCGTCTGGGGTGACACACCGGCGAGCCGCGCCACATCGGTGATCGTAGGCCGTCGTCGCGCCGTGTCAGCGCCATCCATCCGCTTCCCCCACCCTTCCGTCCACGTTCGGTGAAGTCAGAGACTACACACTCTTGACGTAAAAAGTGATCGTTCACTATGGTCCTCGCAACCCAAAGAGTGAACGATCACTTTTCGGGTGACGCGTGGCCCGGGACGGGCCCGCACCATTGTGTGTCGATGCCGCCGCTCAAGGGAGCAGTGCCGTGAGCTCCATCAACGAACTACGCCGGCTGCGCGGGTCCCAACGGGGCGCGCGACAGCAGAACAAGGCGGCGTTCTTCTTCCTACTGCCCTGGTTCGTCGGGCTCTTCGGGATCACTCTCGGCCCGATGCTGGCCTCGCTGTACCTCAGCTTCACCAAGTACAACCTGTTGCAGCCGCCGCAGTTCAGCGGACTCGACAACTGGACTCGCATGCTCGACGACGAGCGTCTGCACAAGTCGCTCGAAGTGACGTTCAGCTACGTCCTCGTCTCCGTCCCGTTGCAGCTGGCGATGGCCCTGGGGCTCGCCCTGGTGCTGGACAAGGGAGTACGGGGTCTTGCCTTCTACCGCTCCGTCTTCTATCTGCCGTCACTGATCGGCGGCAGCGTGGCGATCGCCGTGCTGTGGCGCGCCATGTTCGGGACCAACGGCCTTGTCAACGAGGCCCTGGCCCTCGTCGGTGTCCAGGGGCAGGGCTGGATCTCGGAGCCGGGAACGGCGCTGTCGACCCTCGTCGTCCTGAACGTCTGGACCTTCGGCTCACCCATGGTGATCTTCCTCGCCGGGCTGCGTCAGATTCCGACCTCCCTCTACGAGGCGGCCTCCGTCGACGGCGCGAAGCGCTGGCGCCAGTTCCGCAGCATCACCATTCCGCTGCTGACACCCATCATCTTCTTCAACCTGGTGCTGCAGATCATCCACGCCTTCCAGACCTTCACCCAGGCCTTCGTGGTCTCCGGCGGTACCGGAGGGCCCGCCGACTCCACCCTCTTCTTCTCGCTGTACCTGTACCAGCGCGGGTTCGGCCACTTCGACATGGGGTACGCGTCCGCGCTCGCGTGGGTCCTGCTCCTCATCGTCGCGGCCTTCACCGCCGTCAACTTCTGGGCCTCAAAGTACTGGGTGTTCTACGATGACTGACCGCACCGAAGCCGTACCCCGCTCGCTGCCCGCCCCCCGCCCTCACGCGATACGCCGGGTCAGGCGCGCCGTGCGCGTCCCTCTCAAGCACTGCCTGTTGGCCCTCTGCGCCCTGACGATGCTGTACCCCGTCCTGTGGATGGCCGTCAGCTCGCTGCGTCCCAACAGCCAGATCTTCCGCAGCGCGGGACTCGCCCTGGCGCACCCGCACTTCGAGAACTACACCAACGGCTGGAACGCCTTCTCCCAACCGTTCAGTCACTACATGATCAACTCGGCGATCGTCGTGACCGGCGCGATACTCGGGAACCTACTCGCCTGCTCCCTGGCCGCGTACGCGTTCGCCCGGCTCGAGTTCAAGGCGAAGCGCGTGTGGTTCGCCATCATGCTCGTCACCATCATGCTGCCGATCCACGTGATCATCGTGCCCCAGTACGTCCTGTACTCGGAGCTCGGCTGGGTCAACACGTTCCTGCCCCTGATCGTGCCGAAGTTCCTGGCGACCGACGCCTTCTTCATCTTCCTCATGGTGCAGTTCATCCGGGGCATCCCGCGCGAGATCGACGAGGCCGCACGGATCGACGGCGCCGGGCACGCGCGGATCTTCTTCTCTCTCATCCTGCCGCTGATGGTCCCGGCTCTGGCGACCACGGCGATCTTCACCTTCATCTGGACCTGGAACGACTTCTACACCCAGCTCATTTACCTGACCGACCCGGACATGTACACCACGCCCCTCGCGCTGCGCACCTTCGTCGACCAGCAGACCGCGACGGACTGGGGCTCGGTGTTCGCCATGAGTGTCGTGTCGCTCGTTCCTGTCTTCCTCGTCTTCCTCGCAGGGCAACGCTTCCTGCTGCGAGGCATCGCGACCACCGGCGGCAAGTAACCGCGGGGGCTACTGCCGGACACGCGGAGGCGACCGAGTCATGGCCGTTCGGGAGCACCGCAGGGCATCAACCCGACCCACCCTTCAGGAACAGGACAAGCACATGAACCCCAGCCCCTTCAGACGCGTCGCGATCGGAGCGGTGGTCTCACTCTCGCTCGCACTGACCGCCTGCTCCGGCAGCAGCACCGGGTCCGCTCCCAAGCTCGGCGACAAGCCGGTCACCATCCGCGCCACCTGGTGGGGAGCGGACGCCCGCGCCAAGCTCACCGACGAGGTCATCAAGGCGTTCGAGAAGAAGTACCCCAACATCAAGGTCAAGGGCCAGTACAAGGACTGGAACGGCTACTGGGACGCGCTCGCCACGACGACCGCTGCCAAGGACTCGCCCGACGTCGTCCAGATGGACGAGCTGTATCTCGCCTCGTACGCCGACCGCGGAGCGCTGTACGACCTCGGCAAGGCCAAGAAGCTCCTCAGCACCTCGCAGTTCGACGACCAGGCCCTGGCCACCGGACAGATCGACGGAACACAGTACGCGCTTCCCGTCGGCGTCGGCGTCATGTCCATCCTCGTGAACACCGACCTGTTCAAGAAGTACGGAGTGAAGGTCCCCGACGACAAGACGTGGACGTGGGACGACTACGCCAAGATCGGGAAGCAGCTCACCGACAAGAGCCACGGCAAGATCCACGGTGCGGCCGGCGCGCCCGGCTTCTCCGCCGGCGATGTCAAGTACTGGGCTCGTCAGCACGGTGAAAACCTCTTCGACAAGGACGGCAACGTCTCGCTGAAGCCCGAGACGCTCGCCGGCATGTGGAAGTACGGTCTGGACCTGCTCTCCTCCGGGGCCAGCGTCAATACGTCGACGATGGTCGAGGACCTGACCGCGGGTGTCACGGCCGGCAGCTTCGCCACCGGCAAGGCGGCCATGATGGGGGCGTACAACACCCAGATCACCGCAATCCAGCAGGCCGCGGGCGCCCATGTGCAACTGCTGCAGATGCCTCGTGTCGGCGACACCAAGGCGAACTTCTTCAAGCCCTCCATGTACTGGGCGGTCTCGAGCCAGAGCGCGCACCCGGCCGAGGCTGCCGCGTTCATCAACTTCATGCTCAACGACCCCAAGGGCGCCGACATCCTGAAGACGGAGCGCGGAATCCCCGCCAACAAGGAGATGCTGAAGCACCTCCAGCCGACTCTGGCCGGGACCGACAAGGCGGCAGCCGACTACATGAACGCCGTGACCCCGGGTGAGTCGCCGGTCGTGACACCCAACGGAGGAAGCGGCATCGAACCGGAGCTGCAGCGCTACAGCCAGGAGGTCTACTTCAAGAAGACCTCGCCCGAAGCCGCCGCGAAAGCCTTCATCAAGGAGCTGCAGGGCGAGATCGACGCCGCCAAGTGACCTCCTTCCGGGGGCCGTCGTCGCTGCCCACGGCCCCCGGGAGGCCCCACGGGAAGTGGGGCAGCAACCAAGAGAGAGAAAACACTCATGCCCAGCCCCCGGCCGCCGTACCGCGTGGCCATCATCGGCACCGGCGGTATCGCCCACGCTCATGCCGAAGCCCTCACCGAACTCTCCGAACGTGCCCGGCTGGTCGCCGTCGCCGACCTCGACCCCAGCCGCGCCGCCGAGTTCGCCGACCGATTCTCCGTACCGCACGTCTTCAACGACCCGCAGGCTCTGCTGGAGAGCGAAGACCTCGATCTCGTACACATCTGTACGCCCCCGCATACCCACGTACCGCTGGCATCCATGGTGATGCAGGCCGGCGTCACCGCCTTGGTGGAGAAGCCGACGGCACTGAGCCTGCGCGAGATGGACCAACTGGCCACGGTGCAGGAGCAGACCGGCTCCAAGGTTCTGACCGTCTTCCAGCACCGCTACGGCGCGGCGGCGGTACGCCTGCGCCGGCTGGCCCGGGCCGGCGCACTGGGCCGGCCGCTGGTCGCCACCTGCGAGACCCTCTGGTACCGGCCCGACGCGTACTTCGAGGTGCCGTGGCGGGGGCGCTGGGACGTCGAGGGAGGCGGCCCGACCATGGGACACGGCATCCATCAGTTCGACCTGATGCTGTCGGTTCTCGGCCCCTGGTCGCAGATCACCGCACTCGCCGACCGCCAGACCCGGCCCACGGACACCGAGGACGTCTCGATCGCCGCCGTCCGGTTCGACAACGGAGCCCTCGCGACGGTGGTCAACTCCCTGTTGTCCTCCCGGGAGACCTCGCGCCTGCGCTTCGACTTCGAGTACGCCACGGTCGAACTCGAGCACCTCTACGGCTACCGCGAGGAACACTGGCGGTTCACGCCGGCCCCCGGCCACGAGGAGCTCTCGGACCTCTGGACCAATGGTGACGAGCCGGACATCACGAGCGGCCACCGGCTCCAGATCGAGGCCGTGTTCGATGCCTGGGAGGCCGGTGAGGAACCCGGCGTCTGCCTGCTGGACGCGCGTCGCACGCTGGAGTTCGCGGCGGCGACGTACGCCTCGGCCTTCCGCGGTGTCCGCATCGCCGCGGGCGAACTGACCGACGACGACCCGTTCGCGGAAAGCATGGACGGCGGCGCCGTGCCGTGGGAACCGGTCAAGGAGGCCCTCGTATGAACGCTCTTGAGATCCGCCACGACCTCGGCACCTCGGTCACGGTCCGCGACGGCGGCACCGAGCTGTTCCGCTACGTGTACCAGCCTGACACCGTCCAGCTGGAATCCCCCAAGCCCTACATCCATCCCCTGCGCACCCGGGCCGGCAAGGTGGTCAGTCTGTTCCGTCCCCACGACCACGTGTGGCACAAGGGCATCGCCTGGTCCCTGCCCCACGTCGGCGAGGAGAACTTCTGGGGCGGTCCCACGTACATCCACGGACGCTTCTACGTCCAGCTGCAGAACAACGGAACCCAGGCCCACCGCCGGGTCGTTGCCCTGGACAGGGCCGACGGAACGGCGACGTTCACTCACGACCTGGACTGGACCACCCAGTCCGGCACGCTCTTCTTCACCGAACGCAGGACGCTGCGAGCGAGCCTGATCTCCCCGCACGCTTGGGCGTTGACGTTCGAGACGCGGATGACGAATGTCTCCGGAACGGACGTCGCCATGGGATCGCCGACCACCAAGGGACGGGAGAACGCCGGCTACGGCGGCCTGTTCTGGCGCGGCCCGCGGTCATTCACCGGCGGACAGTTCGTGACCGAGGAAGGCATGGGTGGCGACGAGGTCCGTGGGCGGCGCATGGAGTGGATGGGCTTCGCGGGCCGCCACGACGAGACGGACGCGCAGTCGCTCGTGCTCGTGGTCGACGACGCCGCCAACCCGAGTCACCCTCCGCAGTGGTTCGCCCGGACCGAGGAGTTCGCCTGTCTCAACCCGGCACCGTTCTTCAGCGAGGAACTGACCGTCGAGAACGGCGCGACCGTGCGGTTCCGCTACGGCGTCGGGATCGCCGACGCCGACGCCGACGCGGCTCCCGCACTCGCCGACGCGGTACGACGGGCGCTCACGCGGTCGGATACGCCGTCCGCACGTGCCGGAGAATCCGCTTCGGGCCGCTTCGCGACGGAGTGAGCCGACCCTGCTCGCTATGTAAAGCCCTGGCGTGCACTCCTCGCTCACCCAGGAGTGCACGCCTTCCTCGCCACCCTGGCTGCTGCGATCGCCGTAGACGCAGGTGCCTGCGAACGGCAGCGAGGAAGTACCAGACACGTACGAGCATGATGTCGGCCCTGATTGTCCGCTCGAACGCAGGACGGCCCCCGCCTACGTCACCTTTCGCCCGTTGATGCCACAGGCACCGGCTCGTCGAGGACTGCCGCCACATGACCCGCCGGTGCGAGGCCGACCTGCTCGACTGCGGGCACGCAGTGGTGCGCGTACACACCCCGCTGATGGCCGGCGCACGACGCTCAGCCCGGGAGCGCGGGAAGTCCGACCCGATCGATGCCGAGGCGGTGGCCCGGGTCGCTCCGCGCGAGCCCGATCTGCCCAAGGCATGCCTGGACGGCCCGAGTCGGGATTTCAAGCTGTTGGTCTACCAACGGCGCCCGGTGGCCCAGCGCACCGCAATCGGCAACAAGCTGCGCTGGTTTCTGCACGAACTCGCCCCGGAGCTGGCCGTCGCCTCTCGCGGCCTGCACCGCCCGTGCATCCTGGACCACCTGGCCCAAGCCTTGATCCAGCGTCACGGGACGCTCGCGGCCATCGCTGCCGAACTGGTCGCGGACTGCCGCCGTCTCTCACTTGTGGAGCTGCAGCCGTCGTGGAGTGCATCCTCGTGTACGCGCGTGGCCCCAAGTAGTTCCATAACCTCGATGACGTTGCACCGGGTCGATACTGTCCGGGCCGCCTCCACTTCGTCGTAGTGACGAGTCGTCACGAAGGGCGACGGCCAGCACCTCGTTCTTGCCCGACCCGGCGCTGACGATGACGAACGCCCACATCGCCCAACGCGCCGCGTCCCCCGCAAGCACGGTGCCAAGGATGACTGTTCTCGCTGCCGTCACCCTCCAAGTGCAGCGGTGTAACACACCTGGGCACTGCCGGGGCGCCTTCACCTGCGCGCGGAGATCCCGCCTGGTGGAGCAATCGCGGCGGAGCTACACCCGGCGATTTCACAACCGTTACAGTGATGGCGACCTTGTCCACCGCGCCGGAGCCCACCTTGCCGAACCTGTCCCACCTCGAGGAGATCTTCTCCGACGAGGGTGACGGCGCCGTCGGCCCCGTGCGATCGCCCGGCTGGCAAAGCAACGTCTCGCCGCAGGGACTCACGGTGACATTGATCGCCGACTACACGTTCCCCGTCCGGGCGTGGTTGCCGTCGGCGGCGATCGTGGCATTGCTCGGCGAGTTCCACGTGACCGCGGGCGCCGCCCGTACGACGATCAGCAGGCTGATGCGCCGTGGGGTGCTGGAGAGCAGCCGGCAAGGGCGGTACAGCTCCTACCGGCTGACGTCGCAGGCCGCCGTCGACCTGTGGAGCGGCGCCAGCTCGATCGCCACCTTCACCACCCAACCCGACTCGTGGGACGGTCGGTGGACACTGATCGCCTTCTCCGTCCCGGAACAGGAGAGCACGCGGCGGCGCGCACTGCGCACCGCGCTGCGCTGGCGCGGATTCGCGCCGCTGTACGACGCGCTCTGGGTGTCGCCGCACCCCCTGACCCCCAAGGGGCGGATCGAGGTGGCCGACCTGGCGCGGGGAGCGGTGACCGTGTTCCGCGCGCGGCAGGAGGAACTGGACACGGAGGTCGACCGCAACCCGGTCCAGGCGTGGGACCTGCCCGGCATCGCCGAGCACTACCGGGCTTTCATCGACCGTTGGAGCGGCTTGCTTGCGCACATCAGCGCCGACCGCGTCACCGGTGCCGCCGCGGTGCGCGCACGGACCGAGGTCATGCACGCCTACCGGCACTTCCCCATTCTGGACCCCCTGCTCCCCGTCGGGCTCCTGCCGCCCGGCTGGCCCCGGTCGCGGGCGCGGGAAGTCTGCGTCGCGGTGTACGACGGTCTGCTCCAGCCGGCCCAGGACCACGTCCGCTCCGTGGTGACCTCATTCGCGCAGGGACCGCACCCCGACATCAGGGCCCATACGATCGCCGGCATGAGTGCGGGTATCGGCCACGGCTGACGGCGGGCCGCCGCGAGTGTGATCGGGCGGGCCTCGAAGACGTCACACCGTGCCCTCTGCGCCTGCGATCTGTCGAATGCGCGTCGAAGACAACAGAGTTGAGCGCCAATGATTGACAGATCGGCACCCGATCGGGAATGTACCTGTTGCAAGACATGTGGGAACGCTCCCAGAGGCGCAGCACAGACGAGTGGGAGGAGAGGCACCCCTGCGCCGTTTCCGCAGAATCAACACCTCGCCGTCAGATAGGCGGGCGGGCGCGAAGGGGCTGCTCCCTCAACGAGTCACGGTTCGGCCGGTGTTCAGCGGCTCGCCGCGTCTCTGCCGGCAAGGCCACACCACGCCGATGACCACCACGGACAGGGCCGGAACGTCCTCCACCGTGCGCGATTCGCCGACCTGACCACCCCCACGACTACTCCCCCACCACCTAGGTCAGTCTCACCGCCGCGGCATCACCGACGCCTCTTCCCGGCACCTGACCGAGCAGCGCTCCGCACACCCCCACACCCGGAGTCCTCATGACCATGCAACGGCGTAGTTTCCTCACCCTGAGCGCAGCCGGAGCCGCGGGCGTAGGCATGTCCCTGCTCGGCACGGGACACGCAGGTGCCACCGCGAGCGCCGGCGCTCCGACCCAGCGGTTCGCGGTCGGAGTACGTCAGTACGCCTGGAGCCGCGGCAGCCGCCGGTGGACCACCTACGTCTACTACCCCGCCACGGGCACTCCCGGTGGCTCCCCGGTCACCAGCGCCCCCGTCGCCCAGGGCGTCTTCCCGGTCTGCGAGTTCATGCACGGCTTCAGCAGCAGCCCGCAGAAGTCCCTGGCGATCATCCGCCCCCTGGCCGAGGCCGGCTTCATCGTCCCCGCCCCCCACTTCGCCAACCTCAGCGGCCAAGACGTCTACAACGGCAACCAGTCCAAGGACGTCTCCGAAGTCATCACCCGGACCCTCGCCCTCAACACGGCCGGCGACCCGCTGGCCGGCCACATCAACACGGCGGTCGGGGTCGGCGTCTCCGGCCACTCGATGGGCGGCATGACCACCCACGGCCTGCTGACCGCCTGGCCGGACACACGGATCACCGCCGCGATCCCCATGTCCTGCGTGGACATGGGCAACCCGAGCCCGGCGGTCCGCGCCAAGGTCCTGTTCACGCACGGCGACCGGGACGGAACGTGCCCGATCTCCTCCGCCCGCCAGGCGTACCGGGAACTGCCCGCCGCCAAGGCGTTCCTCACCTTCCGCGGCGCCGGCCACAGCAACTACTTCGGCGACTCCCGGACCGTCAACACGTTCGTGGACTGGATGCGGTGGAGTCTGTGCGGCGACACCGCGGCCCGCGACCACCTTCACGCCGACGCCACCTCCAGCACGACCACCTGGGAATCCGCCCTGAGCTGAGGAGCAACCACGAACGGCCCGGGTGCGCGCGGCTGCCGTGATCGCCGCGCATCCGGGCGGTGCAGGGTTCGTGGCCGCCCACGGACGCCCGTGAGGTCAGCCGCTGCGCAATCGACTGTGCTCGTTTCCAGGCCGGCGTGGACGGCACCGCCCGAACAGCCGGCGGCTCCGGCCGCTCCCACTCGTACAAATAGATCCACTTGGGGGTCCGACGCCCTCAAGGACGCAAGAGAGGAAAGCTCATGGCTTCACTAGCAGGGAAGATCAGAGTCATTTTCCTTGCCGTCCTGTTGGCAGTTGCCGCATCGGTGTACGGCACGGCGCCGCAGGCATCGGCCGACACCGCGGCACAGTCGAGCGCTTCACAGATCGTGGCCGACATGGGCGCGGGATGGAATCTGGGGAACCAACTCGAAGCCACGACCAACGGATACCCCAGCGAAACAGCGTGGGGCCAGCCGACGGTGACACAGGCCCTCATCGACAAAGTGAGGGCGGCAGGGTTCAAGACGATCAGGATCCCTGTCTCCTACCTGGGATACATAGGGCCCGGCCCGAATTACACGATCAACGCCTCCTGGCTGAACAGAGTCCAGGAAGTCGTCAACTATGCCTACAACAGGGGTCTGCATGTGCTGATCAACATGCACGGCGACGGGTACAAGAGCGTCAACGGCTCCTGGCTGATCTGCGATTCACCTTCCCAGGCGACGATCAAGGCCAAGTACGAGAAAGCTTGGCAGCAGATCGCGAACAGGTTCAAGAACTACGACCAGCGCCTGATCCTGGAGTCCATGAACGAGGAGTTCGACGGGCAGTACGGCCGCCCGACCCAACCGTGCTACTCGAACATCAACAGCTACAACCAGATCTTCGTGGACACCGTGCGGAAAACGGGCGGAAACAACAGTTCGAGGTGGCTGCTCGTGGCCGGCTGGAACACGAACATCGATTACACCGCGGGGAACTACGGCTTCGCGCTTCCGTCCGACCAGTACCGCTCCCCCTCCGTTCCCGCGAATGAGCGACGGATCATGATCTCCGTTCATCACTACAGCCCCTGGGACTTCGCCGGAGAGGAAAGCGGCACCATCACGCAATGGGGTCGAGCAGCGACCAACCCATCAAGGACGTCGACCTGGGGACAGGAGGACTATCTCGACGCGCAACTCAAGATGATGCGCGATGTGTTCGTCACGAAGGGGTATCCGGTAGTGGTGGGCGAATACGGTGCCATCGACAAGTCATCGTTCGATTCGTCGAACAACAGGTATCGCGCGGACTTCGCACGGGCCGTCGTGGCCACGGCCAAGAAATACGGCGCGGCCACCGTCTACTGGGACAACGGCGCAACCGATCGGTACGGGTTCGGGCTGTTCAACCGGCGCTCCCTCACGGTCACCCAGCAGGGCATCATCAACGCCATCATGACCGGCGTCAGCGGCAGTGTTGCCGGCTCCGGCCTTCCGTCCGGCACGTAGCAGGACCCGAATCTCGGCGACGGGTACGTACCTCTGCATACCTCGCGGGCGCGCAGTTGGGCAGGGTGGCCATGCCACACGGTGTGCCATTCCGTCAACTGCGCGCCGACCAGCCGGAAAAGCTACCCTGCTCCGCATCTGGGAGCACGTTCGGCAAACGGACGACAGCGATGTCTTCACATGGAGCGACCGACGACGAGGTGTCTGCCGGACTGACCGGCGCGCCGAGCTCAAGGAGCTTCTGCGGTCTTTCAGACTGCGCCTGACCGAGGAGGAACGGGACCATCTCCGGCCGACCCAGCCCAACCGGAACCACACACCACGGGTGGCACCCCGCCGCAGCGACTTCGGCCCACCGTCCGGCACCTCCTCGACAGGCTCGGCGTGCCCGCCTTCGCCGCCGGCGCCGGGACATCCGGCGCCTGCTCGATGCCGTTCACCGCCGCGCGCGCCGTGTAACCGGCCGAGTCCGGGGCGCCGGCGTCCGAGTAGTTCGTCGAGGTGGTCAGAGGCGAGGAGGGGAGGAAGATTCATTGATAGCCCGTCAAGCATTCTGTTGGCTCTCTCTGTTCGAGTGTGTGCGGGTGCGAGCCAACGAGAGGTCCCGTGCGCGGCCCCGTCCTCAGCGCCGCACTCCTCCTGAAAGGGGCACCTGAACTGGGCTGTCCCCCGCCATATCGGACAGCTCACGGCCGAGGCACGGCGAGCCCCCGAGCCACAGGATCGCACTGCTTCTTCCATGGATTGGTGAGCAATGGTTGACAGCTTGGTGCCCGATCGAGAAGCTGCGTGATGCACCTCAAGTTCGTCGTGATGTGATTGCGCACTTCCGTCGCAACAGCTCTGTGATCGCTCACAGTCACGACCTGGAGGAGCGCCCTGGCACGCCAAGGCCGCCCCCTTCGACACGTGCCACTCGTAAGCACTCCAGCCTCAGTTGTTGCCACTCCGAGGAAGGCGCATCGGCTGGGATCGCACGCGGCTACACGAACTCCTCGGGCCTGAGCGTCAGTTGCCCCATGCACCCGCCTCGCTCCTGAAGGTCTCTCTGACCCGCTCTCCGCCGCCCGCGACGTCTCACCTGCGGCCGACGCAAGGAAAGGACCGACCATGTCCCCGCAACCCCCCACACCAGTTGCCGGGCGCATCACCCGGCGAACCCTGCTCAAGGCCACCACCGCCACCGCCGGGGCGCTCGCCACCGCCGTCGCGTTCGCCGAACTCGAGACGCCCGCCGAGGCCGCGGCGAGCTTCGTCAAGGGCGTCGACATCAGCTGGGCACCTCAGATGGAGGCGCGCGGCTACTCCTGGAAGAACGCCGGCGGGCAGACCCAAGACCTGCTGACCATCCTCGAGGGGTACGGCATCACCGCCGTACGCCTGCGTACGTTCGTCACCCCTTCCAGCGACCCGGCCAACGGGCACTGCGGCATCAACGAGGTGGCCGCCTTCGCCAAGCGGGTCAAGGCCGCCGGCATGTCGATCATGCTGGACTACATGTTCGGCGACACCTGGAACTCCGTCGGTGTGCAGAACCCGCCCGCGGCCTGGCGGAACATGAGCTACAGCCAGATGCGCACCGCGATGGGCACGTACGTGAACCAGACCATGACGGTCATGAGGAACAACGACGTGCTCCCCACCTGGGTGCAGATCGGCAACGAGATCAACAGCGGCATCTGCCGCCCAGTCGGCAGCGTCTCCAGCCCGGCGCAGCTCACCGGACTACTCAACGCCGCATACGACAAGGTCAAGGCGGTGTCACCGAACTCGACCGTGTGTATTCACCTGGCCCAGCCGCAGAAGTACGACGTGATGACGACGTTCTTCAGTCGCTTCGCCGCAAACGGCGGGAAGTGGGACATGTCGGTTTTCTCCTCCTACGGCAGCGCCGACCTCGCGGCCGGGATCGTCGGGAACATGAGGAGGATCTCCGACGCCTACGGCAAACCGTTCCTGCAGAGCGAGTTCGGTGGTCGGGTGGACCGCGCGTCCTCCACCCAGGCCTCGCTGGTCGCCTACATCAAGGCCCTCAAGACCAATGGCGGGCAGGGCATCTTCTACTGGGAGCCGGAGTGCATGTCCCCGTTCACCGGCTACAACATGGGCGCCTGGGACTCCTCCAGCAAGCGGCCCACCGCGATCATGAACGGCTTCACTCAGGCCTGAGCAACGGGCCATGGACCTCGACCCGGGCAACTCTCCGGTCAAGAACTGGGATTGGTGATTGTAATGGGCATGACATTGAGTCTCGAAGGGCACGGGGTCAGGCTGGGAGCAGTGGGTCTGCTGACCCTTGCGATGCTGGTCGGCACCGGTGCGGCGCATGCCGATGCCGCCACGCGGGCACTGCCGTCCGGTTGTTCCGGCACTGCGCCGATCAAGTGTCACTACGCGGTCTCACCCGGCAACTACGACGTGACGGTCTCCCTCGGTGGTGCCGCTGCCGCCGCGACCGACATGTGGGTGGAGGCCCGGCGCCTGATGCTTCCGGCGACGAAGACGGCGGCCGGTGCCGCCGCAACGTACTCGTTCACGGTCAACGTGCGGCAGCCGGAGGGGCAGCCGACCGGCCAGGGCGGCACCGGAAACCCCGGTCTTGACATCCGGTTCGCGGGGACCAACCCGCAGGTGTCGGCCGTCTCCGTGAAACCGGCGACCCAGCCGCTGGTCGCCTACCTGGCCGGTGACTCGACCGTGTGCGACCAGCCCGTGGCCCCGTACACGGGATGGGGCCAGATGATCACGCCGGCGGTGGGTCCCGGAGCGTCCGTCGCCAACTACGCGGACTCGGGGGAGAGTTCGGGCAGCTTCCTGAGGAACTCGGCGCTCTTCCCGGCGCTACTGCCGAAGGTCAAGGCGAACGACGCGGTCTTCATCCAGTTCGGCCACAACGACAAGCAGACCAGCGCGTCGGCCTTCCGAAGCAACCTCACCTCCATGATCACGCAGGTCCGTGCGAAGGGCGGCGTCCCGGTTCTGGTGACCCCGCCGGTCCGCCGGCAGTTCAACGGCAGTCGGCTCACGCCCACAGCACTGCACGTCAACGGCCTCGGAGTGAACCTGCCCGCCGAGATGCGCCAGGTCGGCACGGCGCAGAACGTGCCAGTGATCGATCTGACCACCAAGAGCAAGACGCTGGTCGAGTCCCTCGGCCCGTCCGCCTCCGCACAACTCTTCCTGCGCTCATCCGTCGACGGTGTCACGGACAACACCCACTTCTCGCAGTACGGCGCGAGCCAGATGGGCGGGCTGGTGCTCCAGAGCATCCGCGAGCAGCGCCTGCCTCTGGCCGCGTACCTGCGCTGACCGACGCCCGGCGCCAGTCCCAAGGAGGGACCCGTTGAGGAACTTACGGATTCTCATCACGACCGCGCTCGTGATCGCCTTGTCGAGCCTCGGTGTCAGCGCCGCATCCGCGGCGGACCACGTCGCCACGAACTGCACCAGTGCCTCCCGCGCCCAGGTCCCGGCCGCACGGGCGATCGCCGCGCCGGTCACCGTGTGGCTGGCCGGCGACTCCACCATGGCCAACCCGAGTTCCGGCCGTTGTCCGGTCGGCTGGGGCAGCCAGTTCGACGCCCTGTTCAACAGCGACGTGACCGTCAAGAACCAGGCGGTGGGAGGCCGCAGCATCCAGACCTGGCTGTACGAGGGGAACGTGAGCAGCGCCAAGGGCTCGGACGGTGAGTGCCGCCTCACGTCCACCACGTACTCGTCCCGCTGGCAGGCGATGCTGAACTCGAGCACCGGAATGAAGGCCGGTGACTACCTGTTCATCCAGTTCGGCATCAACGACTCCTCCTCGACCTGCCCCCGGCACGTCGGCCCGGCCCGGTACCGACAGCTGATGACCACGATGGCCCAGGCCGCCCTGGCCCGGGGCGCGCACCCGGTGCTGCTCACCCCGGTGGCTGCGATCACCTGCTCCGGCGGCACAGCGACCAAGAACCGCGGCTTCGTCAATGAGACCTTCGCCGCCGGATCCGCCACCAGGGCCCCCGTCATCGACCTGCAGATGCTCAGTGTCTCGCTCTACAACAGTCTGCGCTTCTGCCCGAACAACGGTGACTACGGAGGCAGCGGTCCCCTGGGCACCTTCTTCTGCAACGACCACACCCACTTCGACACCTACGGCGCCCAGCGGGTCGCAGGGCTCGTCGCCGGTGACGTGCGCCGCCAGAACCTCCCGCTCGCCGCGTATCTCGGGTAGCACGCGGCGGTGGGCCCGAACCGGTGGTGACAGGAGGCCTCTCCATGGATGAATCACGGCTGGTCGGCTCGACAGTTGCGGTGGTTCCGGAACCGGCGTGCGAGTTGGAGACCTCGCGGCCGGTCGACATGACGTGCCCGCCGTACTCCACCACCCACCCAACGGCCAACGCAGCCCGGACACGCACAGGACTCCCGCCAGTTCGCCGTTGAGGTCCGCACTGCCACTCGTGGGCTGGGCAGCGATGTGTGCAGCGTGTCGGCGGCAGTGCTGAGCCTCCTCGAACACGCCGCCCCCGTTCAACCAGAGCAGCTGTTTCGCGATGTCTGTTCGGCCCCCGCCCGAGCGATCAGGGAGTGGGCCGCTCGCTCGGAAGGTGGCACACGCGTCCATGACAGTGCCAGGAAGACGGTCTACTCGGGAGATGACGCTGTGAGAACCGCGAAGTTCGGCACCCCTGCTCTCCTGCTCTCGGTGGTCACGGCGAGTTCCGTCGCCATGCCCCCCGGCTCGGCGTCCGCGAGCGCCGCGGCGGCCGGAAACACCTACTACGTCGCCCCGAACGGGAACGACGGAGCAGCTGGTACGCAGGCCGCTCCGTGGGCATCGATCGCCCGTGCACAGGCCGTCGCCAAAGCGGGCGACACGGTCTACTTCCGGGGCGGCACCTACGCCTACACCCGCGCGAACAGCGCCTGTCCGAGCCAGACCGCCAAGGTCGAGGCGATCACCCTCAACAAGAGCGGCAGCTCGGGCAACCCGATCCGGTACTGGGCCCATCCGGGCGAGAAGCCGGTCTTCGACTTCTCGCGGATGACGGACAACTGCCGCATCAAGGGCTTCAACGTCACCGGCAGCTGGATCCACCTCAAAGGACTGGAAGTCAAGGGCGTTCCCCAGAACAACAACCGCAACGCCGAGTCCTGGGGGATCTGGGTTTCCGGCAGCAACGACGTCTTCGAGCAGATCAACACCCACCATCACATGGGTACCGGCCTGTTCATCAGCGGCGGGGCCGGCAACCTCGTCCTCAACTCGGACGCGCATGACAACTACGACCCGCGCAGCAACGACGGGCCCGGCGAGAACGCCGACGGGTTCGGTGCGCACTACACGCCGGTCGGCCGCCCCGCGAACGTGTTCCGGGGTTGCCGATCGTGGTGGAACGCCGATGACGGGTTCGATCTCATCTCCACCTACTCTCCCGTGATCATCGAGAACTCGTGGGCCTGGCGCAACGGGTACGTGCCGGGGACGACGACGCCCTCCGGCAACGGAGCCGGCTTCAAGTCCGGCGGCTACGGGGGCGACTACGAGGCCAACGCGCCGAAGCACACCGTCCGCTCCTCGGTGGCGTTCCTCAACAAGGCGGCCGGCTTCTACGCCAACCACCACCCGGTGGCCAACGACTTCTTCAACAACACCGGCTATGGAAACCACCCCAACTTCAACATGCTGGGAATCGACTCGCGCGGCGCCGCCGTCGGCCGGGGCAACCTGCGCAACAACATCGCCTACACCGGAACGGCGACGTCGAACATGAGCGGCACGAACGCCGCGTACAACTCCTGGAACCTCGGCGTCCCCCTGTCGCACTCCCAGTTCCACAGTGTGTCGACGTCCGGCTGGGACGCGCCCCGCCAGACCGACGGGAACCTGCCCGTGCTGCCCCACCTCCGTCTCGCGGCGAACAGTGCCCTGATCGACAAGGGCACCGACGTGGGACTGCCCTTCAGCGGAAGTGCGCCGGATCTCGGCGCCTTTGAGAGTGACGGAAGGTGACCTCTTGAGGCAACGATCGCGTGTCGTCTCCACGTACTGGAAGTTGGCCGCCGCCACCCTGTTGTCCGTGGCGTTGGCGGCGCCGCTCTCGGCGAGCACCGCCGCGGCAAAGACACCTGCAACGCACACACAGGCAACGAAGCTCCAGGACCAGAGGCCCGCCGCCGCTGGACCGGTGGTGGATCGCGGTCTCGAATACCTGGTGTCCGACTACCAGACGCGCACTCCGACCAAGTACACGGCCGACTCCTGGAAGCCCTTCGCCAAGGCGTTGACCGCCGCGGCCGAGGTCGCCGGCGACACGTCGGCCACCACATCGGACGTCGCCGACGCGAAGACAGCCCTGATGAGCGCCGCCGCCGATCTGAAGACCGCTGACGAGGGCACGTTCCAGACCATCACGAACAACACCTTCTGGAACGACACCGGCGGCAACCCCATCTATTCGCAGGGCGGTGGGGTCTTCAAGTTCGGTGACACCTATTACTGGTACGGCGTGCACTACACCGGCGCCGAGCTCTACCGGGCCAATCCGACGAGGAAGTACGATGGCAACGTCAGCTTCGTCTCGATCCCCGTGTACTCGTCCAAGGACCTGGTGAACTGGAAGTTCGAGAACAAAGTCGCGACGCGCTCGACCAAGATCAACAACGGCGCCACCCTCGGTCAGGCGGGGTGGGTCGGGCGGCTCGGGGTCTCGTACAACGAGAACACCGGCAAGTACGTACTCGCCACCCAGGCCTATGTCGGGGGCGGGCACGGGGTTCTGTTCCTGCAGGGCGACTCACCCACCGACACCTTCGACTACGGCTACTTCCAGTCCCAGATCACCAACTCGCCCACGACCGGCACCGGGGACCAGACCGTCTTCACCGACGACAACGGCAAGGACTACCTGATCTTCTCCAACCGCGAAGGACGCTATCGCGCCTTCGTCAGCGAGCTCAGGGAGTCCGACTCGCTGCGGGCGGAGCCGGGCGTGCAGATCGGCCAGAACTCCTCCGGCCGCGAGGGCAACGCCATGTTCAAACTCGACGGCACGTACTACCACGCGGCGTCGGACCTGCACGGCTGGAACAGTTCGGTCGCGCACGTCCTGGAGTCGACCAGCGGCAACATCCAGGGTTCCTATACCGGCGAGTACACACTTGCCGGCACCGAGATGGACTACAGCCACGTGACCCAGACCGGGTTCTTCGTGACGGTCAAGGGCACCAAGCAGAACACGGTGATCTTCGCCGGCGACCGCTGGGCCGACTTCGCCTGGAACGGCCTCGGGTACAACCAATGGATGCCGGTGACCAAGACCGGCGTCAGGCCACAGTTCCACTCGGTGAGCCAGTGGCAGTTCAACGCCACGACCGGAGAGTGGCGTGTCGGGCCGGCGAACAACTACGTGCTCAACCCCGACATCCAGGCCGACCGCGTCATCGTCTCCAGCGTACGGGGATGGCGGAACCTCGGCGGTTCGGTGACCAACGTCAACGGTGGTGTGAACGGGTCTCGCTTCGCCCTCCAGGTGAGCAACAGCGGCGGCGTCGAGCAGCGGGTCGAGACGGTGCCCGCAGGTACCTACACCCTGTCCCTGCACGCTCGGGGCAGCGCAGGACAGGTCGTGATCACCGGCGCCAACGGCAGCCAACGCACCCTCGGCATCCCGTCGTCGGGCGGCTGGGCCAAGCGCGAGCTCACCGGCATTGGGCTGCCCGGCGGGGCCGCCACCGTCACCGTGCGGGCGTCGGGTTCGGGCGGCGTCACCGTCGACCAGCTCTCACTCGTCAAGACCTCTGCCGACACACCAGCGCCTCCGGGGCGTTACGAGGCAGAGACCGCTCCGGCACAGTGCCGGGGCACGATCGACTCGAATCAAGCCGGCTATTCCGGCAGCGGGTTCTGCAACGGCGACAGCGCTGTGGGGGCCTTCGCGGAGTTCACCGTGGACTCCGCGACCGCCCGTACGGCGACGTTGGGGATCCGGTTCGCCAATGGCGCCACCACCGGTGCCAGGCCCGCGAACCTCGTCGTCAACGGAGCCACGGCAGGGGCGCTTTCGTTCGAGTCCACCGGTGCGTGGACGACGTGGACGACCAAGACCGTGACGGTCCCGCTGAACGCCGGCAGCAACACCATTCGGTTGAATCCGACCGCGGCAGCCGGACTGCCCAACGTCGACTACCTCGATGTCGGTGCCGCGGCCGGCTGACATCCCGTGCTCTGCCGGTCTCCTCGACCGGCAGAGCGTACGGAACAGCCCGTGCCGCACGTACGTCACATCGTCAGGAGAAGGACATGAGCAGCAGCGGTCCGCCCCGCGCCATCGCGGTCACGACGACGTTGGGCCGTGCCCGGACTGGCGAACACGTGGGAACCGCACGCGTCCATCAACGTCTTCAACGCCGGCCGCGCCAAGCACATCCTCCAGGACACCGTCCACACCGCCACCGTGGTGAGAGCCGCCCCGAAGCTGCCCTCCTCCATCCACATGCTCACCACGGCCAACAACACGATCACCCGTGTCCCCGTCCGCTGGCAGCCGTTGCCGCCTGGCGCGACCGACAGGCCGGGTGAGGTGACAGTCACCGGGACGACCGGCACAGGACCGGTCACGGCGGTCATCGACGTCATGCCCAGCCACGGTGAACACGACGTGACCACCTCATAGCCTGCTTCACCGACGTCGCACCGCCCAGACCACGACGGCACCGGCGACACCATCACTGCTTCACAGCTGTGCTCCGCTCACTCGGTGGCCGACAGCAACAACTGCGCCAGCGCCTGGGGGAAGCCAGGCCGTGTTCGACCGGAACGGCCACACCCTCCCCGACATCCGGTGCGCCCGACCAACCGCACGCCGCTCCTGCCGCCCCTCGCGGGTGGCAGGAGCACCCACACACGCTGTTGCGTCGTGCGCCCCGTCCGCCTGTCGGCCTCTGTCGCCGACGGGACGCACCCGGCAACAGGACCAACCGAATGCCAAACCGCCCACCCATCCCCGTACCCAAGGAGTCACCATGGCCTTGCGACGACGGACCTTCCTCAGCATGAGCGCGGCCGGAGCGACGGGCGTGGGCCTGTCCCTGCTCGGCGCAGGACAGGCACCGGCCGCCGCCGGGCCACTGGACACCGCGCCGACCACGCCGTTCGCGGTCGGCGTGCGCCGGTACAACTGGACCCGCGGCAGCCGCCCGTGCACCACCTACGTCTACTACCCGGCCACCGGCACCGCCGACGGCAACCCGGTGACGGACGCCCCGGTCGCAGGCGGGGTCTTCCCTGTCTACAACTTCACCCACGGCTACGGAAGCAGCCCGCAGAACTCCCTGTTCGTCATCCGGGCCCTGGCCTCGGCGGGCTTCATCGTCCCCGCCCCGCACTTCAACCACAACTTCAGCGACGTCAACAACGGCAACACCTCCAAGGACGTCTCGCAGATCCTCACCAACACCCTCGCGCTCAACGCGAGCGGACCGCTGGCCGGGCACATCAACACCGGCATCGGCGTCGGCGTCTCGGGCCACTCCCTGGGCGGCATGGTCACCCATGGTCTGCTGACCTCCTGGCCCGACAGCCGGATCATCTCCGCCAACCCCCAGTCCTGCACCGACATGGGCAACCCGTCCAGCTCGGTCTCGGCCAAGGTCCTCTTCGTGCACGGCGACCGGGACTCGACCACGCAGTACTCCTCGGCCCGGCAGGCGTACTCGGAGATGACCTGGCCCAAGGCATTTCTCACCTTCGTCGGCGGCAGCCACACCAGCTTCTGGAGCGACCAGCGCTTCCCGAGGACCGTCGTCGACTGGGCCCGCTGGACCATGTACGGCGACACCGCCGCACGGGACCGCCTCCCGGCTGACGCGTCCGGGTCCAACACCAGGTGGGAAGCCCAGCTGGGCGACTCGCCCGGCGGCCCGGGCCTCTACACCCTGCTGGCCCAGCACAGCGGCAAGGCCGCCGAGATCAACGGGGCCTCCACCGCCGCCGGCGCACAGCTCGTCCAGCGGACCACCAACAGTCGCCCCAACCAGCAGTTCGAGTTCGTCGACGCCGGTAACGGCCACGTCCGCGTCAAGGCACTGCACAGTGGCCTGTTCCTCCAGCCCACGGGCACCGCGACCGGCGCGGACGTCGTCCAACAGGCCGATACCAGTGCCACCAGTCAGCAGTGGCGCGTGGTCGACCACGGCGGTGGCGTGATCAGCCTCGTGAACCGGGAGTCCGGCCTGGCGATGGATGTCTGGGAGTACTCGACCGCCGACGGCGCCCGCATCTCCCAGTGGACCTACAGCGGCAACCCCAACCAGCGCTTCATCCGCCGCCGCGTCTGACGGGGACCTGTCGGGGCACCGCTCGGGCAACAGGGCGGGCGGTGCCCCGACATGGCGGCGGCAATCCTTCGCGCACCCGTCTGAAAGGTCATCACAACGACTGCCCCTGGATCGACCAGAAGACTCTGTCACGTCGCCGCCTCCCATGAATCCGGGTCTGGCTGAGGTGGAGCTGCGCTTGTGCCGCGAACTGGTCGACGATCTTCTGGGGGGAACGGACGAGGCGAGCGCCTACGCCCGGTCCGAGGCGTTCGGACACGACCTGCACCGCATCCAGTACGTGGTCGTCGTGCAGTGGAGGAACCGGGTCGCGGACGACGCTTTCGCGCGGACCGTGGGCCGGGCGGCTTCGGCCGTGGGCATGCCGTCGCTGGTGACTCGGCGTTCCGACCACGTGGTCCTGGTCGCCGAGGGCAGGCCCCACGACCACGCCTTGTACGAGTCGCTCGCCCGGGAGACCGGAACACGGGACGGGACGATCGGAGTGAGCGCCCGCTGCGACGGCAACCACCGATCACCACCGACGGCGGCATGAACCTCGGAACCCCCTGTCCCCGGACCGATCGAACGCGGCCCGAGCCACCTGCATCGAGGTGATGCGCCGGGACCTCTGAGAACACCCGTGATCTTGGTGCCAGTTGTCCCTCTTTTGGGCCAACTGAAAGTCTTCGTCACGCCCCCCAGTCAGCGTCGCACCCTCGGCATCCCCAGCCCGATCCACGAGATGATCTCCCGCTGGATCTCGTTGTTGCCGCCGCCGAAGGTGAAGATGACCGCCGAGCGGTAGCCGCGTTCGAGTTCGCCGTGCAGGACCGCTCCGGCCGAGCCCTCCTTCAGGGCGCCGGGGGCGGCGACGATCTCCATGAGCCAGGCGTAGGCATCGCGCCGGGCCTCCGAGCCGTAGACCTTGACGGCGGAGGCGTCCTGGGGGGTGAGGGTGCCGTCCTGGACGGCACCGACCATCTGCCAGTTGAGCAGTTTGAGCGCGTCCAGCCGGGCGTGGGTGCGGGCCAGCAGGCGGCGTACCCAGGACAGGTCGGCGACGCGGCGGCCGTCGGCGAGCTTGGTCTCCATGGCCCAGCGCTGCACGTCGTGCAGGGCGCGGATCGCCATGGTGCCGTGCGCGGCCAGGGTCACGCGTTCGTGGTTGAGCTGGTTGGTGATCAGCCGCCAGCCCTGGTTCTCGGCGCCGACCCGGCGGGAGACGGGGACGCGGACGTTCTCGTAGTGGCTGGCGGTGGTGTCGTGGGAGGCGAGGGTGTTGATCAGGGTGCAGGAGTAGCCCGGGTCGGTGGTCGGCACCAGGAGCATGGTGATGCCCTTGTGCGGCGGAGCGTCCGGGTCGGTGCGGACCGCCAGCCACACCCAGTCGGCCGTGTCGCCGTTGGTCGTCCAGATCTTCTGGCCGTCGACGACGTACTCGTCGCCCGCCAGGACCCCCCTGGTGCGCAGGGACGCCAGGTCGGTGCCCGCGCCGGGCTCGCTGTAGCCGATGGCGAAGTCGATCTCGCCGGAGAGGATCTTCGGCAGGAAGTACGCCTTCTGTTCGTCGGTGCCGTACTGCATGATCGTCGGTCCGACGGTGTTCAGCGCCATGAGCGGCAGCGGGACGCCCGCCTGGGCGGCCTCGTCGAAGAAGATGAACTGCTCCATGGCCGTCAGGCCGCGCCCGCCGTACTCCTTCGGCCAGCCCACCCCGAGCCAGCCGTCCATGCCGAGCCGCCGGATGGTCTCGCGGTAGAACCGCTTCTGGGCGGCCGGGTCGCCGTGCCGGGCGTAGGCGTGGTCTGGGACGAGTTCGGCGAAGTAGGACCGCAGTTCGGTGCGCAGCCGCTGCTGCTCGGGCGTGTATTCGAGGTGCACGGCGCCTCCAGGCTCCCAAGGCCGGTCCTGTCGGCGCACACCGTAGAACGTGTTTCAGAAATTGGGAATGGCGTTGGTCAGTTCAAGGTGGCGAGGAAGTCCGTGCACGCCCGCGCGCAGGCGCGGCACGCCGCCGCCGAGTCCTCTGCTCCGGGTTGCCGGTCGAAGACGTGAGCGGCCTCGAGGCACACGGTCCGGCACCACTCCACCTGGACTCGGATGGTGCTCTCGTCCACCTGGTTCTGCTCGGACAGCACACGGCAGGTCGCGTCGCAGACCTCCGCGCACATGATGCCCTTGCGTCGTACGAGTTCCTGGTTCTCGGTGCCGTCGGGATCCACGAGGCTTGCGCGCAGCGCGCATGCCCGCGCGCACTCCGTGCACGCCTGCGCACAGGCGAAACGGTCCTCCAGGAACCGGAAGAGCTCCTGCTGGGATGTCGTCGAAGTCACACCGCGCGGGTAGCCCCGGTCGACGCCGGTCAAACCCGGTGTTCCGTCCGGTGCGGCGGTCGCCCGTGCCCGGCAGGTTCACCGAGGGGACCAGGGGTACCCGCGTGCCATGAATAGCGCATGGATGGAGATGGCCGCGGGCAGTGGCGCCGTCGGCATCGGGCTGATCGTGGCGGGTGTGGTGGTCGTGGCCCTGCTGCTGGGGGCCTTCGTCCTCGGCGCGCGCGTCAAGCGCAGGGAACTGCCCACACCCCGCCCGGACGAGCAGCCGCAGCCGCCCGACGGGGGCCCGGTCCGCGAGACGAGTGAGCGCCGGGAGCCCGAGGAGGTCCCCCGCAGCGACGAGCGTCTGACCCCGCACCAGCTGAAGGGCCACGGCACCATGAGCGACCGGACGAGCGCGTCGCAGGAGCGCCCTCGCTGGAACGAAGGCGACAGCGGTTCGTTCGGCAGCGGCGGCCCGGGCGGCGGCTGATCCCCCGGGGGGAGGCGGCCGACGTGACCGCTGAGCCCTGGCGAAAAGGGTCCGTGCCTGCGCACGGGCCCTTTTCCATGTCCGGGGCGGGAGCACACCGGTGAGGCAGGAGCCGGGACCGGCAGCACAGGCGTGAGGTGGATCACAGGTTTCAAGTGCATCGCGGAGCGGGGGCCGGTGTCTTTTGAGAGGTGTAGGGGGCCACTGAGACGCAGGACGGTGAGGATGGAGCAGGTTCGGGCGGACGGCTTCGACGAGTTCGCGGCCGCCCGTTGGTCGACGCTGCTCCATGTCGCGCGTCTGCTCACGGGGGGCGACCGGCAGCGTGCCGAGGATCTGGTGCAGGAGGCGTTGGTCAAGCTGTGGTTCGCCTGGCCGAAGATCGCCGACCAGGCTCCGGAGGCGTACGTCCGCACGGTGCTGGTACGGCTGGCGGCCCGCTCGGCGCGGCGGCGCTGGTGGGGGGAGCGTCCGGTGGAGCAGCTGCCCGACCGGGCCGGCCCGCTCGACGTGTCGTCCGCCGTCGCGGAGCGTTCGCGGCTGGAGGCGGCGCTGGCCCAGCTGTCGCCCAAGCAACGGGCGGCGGTGGTGCTGCGCTACTACGAGGACCTGCCCGAAGCCCAGGTCGCACAGGCCCTGGGCTGCCCGGTGGGCACCGCCAGGTCCCATGCGTCACGCGGAGTCGCACGGCTCCGCCAGATCCTGTCCGACGCCGTCAGGCCCGTGACATGAAAGGAGAACCGATGGACGACTTCGAGCGGGACCTGTCGCGGCTGATGCGCGACACCCAGCAGCACACCCCCTACGAGCCCGCGCACCGGCAGCGGCTGCACGCGGGCATCAGGACCCGCCGCAGGTCGCGGTTGCTGTGGAAGGCGGGCGGCTCCGCCGTGGCCGTGGCGGGGCTCAGTGTCGGGCTGGCCCTGCTGCCCGGCATGCTCCCCCGGGCTCAGCCCGCCGATCCCCGGCCGCAGCCGGCGACGAGCCCGACGACCTCCTCGGACAGCACACCGACGACCGAGCCGTCGGCGACGAGCCCGACGCCGGCCATGCAGCCCGAGACGTCCCTGCCCGCGACCACCACCGGCGGCGTCACACCGTCCGGGACGACGAGCCGGTCCGCCGACCCCACACGGACGGCCACGGCCTCCGAGAGCCGGACCGGCACGACGCCGCCCGCGACGCCGCCCTCCTCGACACCGACGACGGTCCCTCCGTCCGCGCCGGACTCCGAGGAACCCTCCGCATCGGCCTACACCGAGTAGCCGCCTGAGCGGCCCTTCACGTCAGGGGCTCCTCGCCCCGAATTCCTCACCGCACCACCCGCCACGGGCGCCTTCGGCATGCCCGGAACCGGCGCTCGGGCCTGCCCCGCGCCAGAAAGAGACCGTGAGACAGCGATGCGAACCGTACGGCGGTCGGCCCTGATCGACCGCCCGACATCCGAGCCGTCCGCGCTGCCGCGCCGGGCCCCCTTGCCCGCGCACCATCCGGACCCCGTCCTGGACGTGGTCGTTCCCGTGTACAACGAGGAGAACGACTTGGAGCCCTGCGTCCGGCGGCTGCACGCGCACCTCGGCGAGACCTTCCCCTACGCCTTCCGCATCACCATCGCCGACAACGCCAGCACCGACGGGACCCCGCGGATCGCCGCCCGGCTGGCCGCGAAACTGCCCGGCACGGACTTCATCCGGCTGGCGGAGAAGGGGCGGGGCCGTGCGCTGCAGGCCGCGTGGTCCCGTTCCCGCGCCCCGGTGCTCGCGTATCTGGACGTGGATCTGTCCACCGATCTCGCCGCGCTGCTGCCGCTGGTCGCGCCGCTGATCTCGGGTCACTCGGACATCGCCATCGGCACCCGGCTGGCCCGTGGCTCGCGGGTGGTGCGCGGACCGAAACGGGAGATCATCTCCCGCTGCTACAACGGGCTGTTGCGCGGCACGCTCGCCGTGGGCTTCTCCGACGCGCAGTGCGGGTTCAAGGCGGTGCGGCGGGACGTCGCCGAGCGGCTGCTGCCGCTGGTGGAGGACCGCGAGTGGTTCTTCGACACCGAGTTGCTGGTCATCGCCGAGCGCGCGGGGCTGCGGATCCACGAGGTGCCGGTGGACTGGGTGGACGATCCCGACAGCCGGGTCCGCATCGTCTCCACGGCGCTGGCCGATCTGCGGGGCGTTGCCAGGCTGGGGCGGTCGCTGGCCTGCGGCAGGCTGCCGCTGTCCGCGCTGCGACGCAGCGGCGGCGACCTCGACGGGGAACTGCCCGCGGGTCTGCCTCGGCAGGTGGTGCGCTTCGCCGCCGTCGGCGCCGCCAGCACCCTGTGCTACCTGCTGCTGTACACCGTGCTCAGACCGGCGACGGGAGCGCAGACCGCCAACGCGCTCGCCCTGCTCGCCAGCGCGATCGCCAACACGGCGGCCAACCGGCGGCTCACCTTCGGCGTACGGGGCCACGGCGGCGCACTCCAGCACCACCTCAAGGGCCTCGCCACATTCCTGATCGGGCTGGGCCTGACCAGCGGTTCGCTGGCCGTCCTGCACCACACCGCACCCGGGGCCGGCCGCCGGGTCGAGCTGCTGACGCTGATCGCCGCCAACCTGGCCGCGACGCTGCTGCGCTTCCTCCTCTTCCGGGCCTGGGTGTTCCCGGCCCGCCGCATGACAGGAACCACCGCCCCATGAGCACCGTCCAGTTGCGCCGCCCGCCCTCCGGCACCGACCGCCCCGAACTCTCCCGGAAACCCCGGGAGTCATGGCCTCGACTGCGCGTCGCCGCCGTCCGCCACGGGCCCGTGCTGCTGACGTACGGCGTCCTGAAGCTGGCCGGCTTCGCCGTCTTCATGTATCTGCTGGACTCCGCGGGTGACTTCCGGAAGAAGAACCCGCGCTTCGGCGGCGGCGAGCACGCCTGGGACGTCCTGGCGAGCTGGGACGGCTGGTGGTACCAGCGGGTCGCCGAGCACGGGTACGACCCCGCCCTGAAGCCGGTCCCGGGCGCGACCGGCATGATCACGCTGGAGGGCAACTCGGCGGCGTTCTTCCCGCTCTACCCGACGCTGATGCGGCTGGTGTCGGAATGCACCGGACTCGGCCTGTACGGCGCCGGCATGGTGGTCTCCGTCGTCGCATCGTTCGCCGCCGCGCTCGGCGTCTACGCCGTGACGAAACGCCTCGGAGGCCACCGGGCCGGTCTGGTCGCCGCCGGGCTGTGGGCGGTGTGGCCCGGCTCGGGCACGGAGTGGTCGGGCTACTCGGAGTCCCTCTACACAGCCCTCGCCGCGTGGGCCTGTCACGCCGTCATGACCCGTCGCTGGCTGACCGCGGGCCTGCTGACCTGCGCGGCCGGGCTCTGCCGGCCCACCGCGGTCGCGCTGGTGGCAGCCCTCGCCTTCGCCGCGGTCATGGCCCTGCGCCGACGTGAGGACGGGTTTCGCCGCCCCCTGGCCGCCGTGGTGATCGCACCCCTGGGCCTGTTCGGCTACCTCGCCTGGGTCAACTACCGCATGGGCGACCTCAACGGCTACTCCAAGCTCCAGGACGGCGCCTGGGGCCACAAGTTCGACTGGGGAGTCCACTCGTTCAACGTGCTGACGTCCCTCCCCGTCGGTCACTTCGACTACCTCTTCGCGATGCCCTTCGAGGACGTCATCGGCGTCTGCGTGGTGCTGATGGTGCCGGTGCTGAGCGTGCTGCTGATACGCCTGCGCCCGCCTGCCGTGCTCGTCGTCTACACCGTCCTGTCCTACCTCATGGTGATGACGACGCAGCAGTACTTCGGCAACGTCTCGCGCTATCTGCTCCCGCTCTTCCCGCTGTTCGTCCCGCTCGCCCTCGCGATGCGCCGGCTCAGGTGGCCGTCCCTGGCGACGGTCCTCGGCATGGCCGCGCTGGCTTCAGGGTCGTACGCGGGATACGTGCTGTTCGTGCTGGGGGTGCCGTAGAGCGACGTCGACGCCCGGTGAGATGGCTCCGAAACATTCCCTTCACGCAGGAAGTATTTAGGGGTAACGACCACTGCCTACCGTGCCTGCCTTGTCAGTCCCCAACCCGCAGCAAGGAGGCGTGGCATGACTACCGAGCCACGACTGGTCGAGGTCGCCGAGCCGGACCCCGCACAGCAGGCAGCGCCGGGCACGGACCAGGCCGTCAAGGAGACCCTCGAGGACTACACGCTCCGTTTCGCGCCGCGCAGTTACCGGCGCTGGACCCCGATGGTGGTGGCGACGACGGCGCTCGGCGGCATCGCCTACATGGCCGACTTCTCCATCGGGGCCGGCATCGGCCTGGCCCACGGCACCGGCAACGCGCTGCTCGCGATCGCCGTCGCCGCCGTCGTCATCTTCGTGACCGGATTCCCGCTGGCCTATTACGGGGCCCGTTACAACATCGACCTGGACCTGATCACCCGCGGCTCCGGCTTCGGCTACTTCGGCTCGGTCCTCACCAGTGTCATCTTCGCCAGCTTCACCTTCATCTTCTTCGCCCTCGAAGGCTCGATCATGGCCCAGGGCCTGAAGCTGGGCCTTGGACTGCCGCTCTGGCTCGGCTACCTGGTCTCCACGCTGATGGTGATCCCCCTGGTGATCTACGGCATGTCGGCGCTGAGCAAGCTCCAGGTGTGGACCACCCCGATCTGGCTGCTGCTGATGGTCGGCCCGCTGGTCTACCTGGTCGCCACCGACCCGGGCACCGTCGACCGCTTCCTCGCCTACGCGGGCACCGACGGGGAGGGCGGCATCAACACCGCGTCCGTGCTGCTCGGCGCAGGCGTGTGCCTGTCGCTGATCGCGCAGATCGGCGAGCAGATCGACTACCTGCGCTTCATGCCACCCAAGACCGAGGCGAACAAGCGCGGTTGGTGGACGGCCGTGGTGATGGCCGGTCCGGGATGGGTCGTGCTGGGGGCACTGAAGCAGGCCATCGGCGTGTTCCTCGCGGTGTACATCATCGCCGAAGTCGGAGCCTCCGCCGCGCCCGAGCCGATCCAGCAGTTCAAGGGTGCCTTCGACGCCATGATGCCGTCCTGGCTCGTCGTCCCGCTGGCGGTGGTGCTGGTCGTCATCAGCCAGATCAAGATCAACGTGACGAACGCGTACTCGGGCTCGCTCGCCTGGACCAACTCCTTCACCCGGGTCACCCGGCGCTACCCGGGCCGGATGGTCTTCGTACTGGTCAACCTGGGCTTCGCGCTGGCCCTGATGGAGGCCGACATGTTCAGCTTCCTCAACAGCATCCTGGGCTTCTACTCGAACTGCGCGATCGCCTGGGTGGTCACGGTGGCCACCGACATCGGCATCAACAAATACGTGCTGAAGCTGTCCCCGCACGCCCCCGAGTTCCGCCGCGGCATGCTCTACGCCGTCAACCCCGTCGGGGTCGTCGCCTTCGTCGCCGCCTCGGCGCTGTCCATCGCCCTGTACTTCCACGCCCTCGGCGACACGCTCCAGCCGTACTCCCCCGTCGCCGCGGCCGTCATCGCCTTCGTCCTCACGCCGCTGATGGCCGTGGTCACCAAGGGCAGGTACTACCTGCGCCGCACCGACGACGGCGTCGCCGAGCCCCTTCTGGACGAGGACGGAAACCCCAGCGCCGTCACCTACGAGTGCCATGTGTGCCGACAGCAGTTCGAGCGTCCGGACGTGGCGGCGTGCCGAACGCACGACGCGGTCGTCTGCTCCTTGTGCCTGAGCACCGACAAGGTCGGCGACCACGTCCTGCCCGCGGCGGTCTGACCCGTACGGCGGGAGCGCGGTCGGGCGCTCCCGCCGTACGGCACGTTCCAAGTCGGTCTCGGACGCGCTGTGCGGGACCGGATGAGGGGGCGGCTCCGGGACCCGGGCGGCATAATGATCTTGCGCTGCGCGAGGATCAGGCCCGACGGTCGGAGAGGGGATGACGGGACGTGACCACCGAAGAGCCGGACGGGCGGGGAACTCCCCGCGAGCCGCACGGCGTTCCCCCGGTCCCCGACGAGGTGTGGCTGAGGTTCCTCACGGACAGCGAGGCCGCCATACGGCTCTCCGCGCCCAGGGAACCCTCCGCGAGGGAGCGAGCGGCGGGACGGCGACTCCAGCCGCCGCGCGCAGTCGGTGACCTGTGGCAGCCGGAGGACCTGTGGGTCCGTGTGGCGTGGCGGGACCTGGACCGCCGGTCCAAGCTCCGTCGGGCGGGACGGGTCGTCGCCACGGCGGCCGCCGTCGCCCTGGCGCTGGGGGCCTGGTCCCAGCTGTCCACCGGCGCGGGCACGGGCCACCGGCCCGACGGAAGCACGGCGCGGCAGGTCGAGGGGGCCACGGCGCGGCTGTCCACTGCGACGCCCGTCCCGTCCGAGTCCTCCCTCCCACAGCCGTCGCGGTAGCGCGCGCAGGACGGGTGGGGCTCCGCGCCCGAGTCCGGGAACGGGAGGAGGCAGGGGACAAGACACTGAGCCCCGCCGCCACCCTCTGACGCGGAGCCGATCGGTTTCAGCCCGTCTTCCAGCCCCTTCTCGTGTCGATCCGCTCCCACTCGGCGTCCCACTGGGTCATGCGCCGTCGGTCGAGGAGCAGCCGGGCCAGCCAGGCGGCTCCCAGCACCGCACTGCCCGCGAACACCCCGGCGAGCGCGCCGCCCATGGCGGTGTGCAGCCAGGCCTCGCCGCCGGTCACCGGCGGCGTCGTGAGATCACCGCTCCGGTTCACCCACACGGTGTGGGTGCTCCCGGCGGGGGCCCTGGGCGGAACCCGGGCCTCGTCCCGGTGGGTCGAGCCGTCCGGCGCGGTCCACCGCACCTTGCCCCACACCCGGTGGTCGCTCGCCGCGCCGGCCGACGACGGGCCGGGCGCGTCCATGACGACCACCGCCGGGACCTGGCGGCTCTCGGCCCGCAGCCGTTCGACGGCCTGCTCGACCGTGCCCGCGGCCACCAACCCGGCGACCACCCCGACCAGCAGGGCGAGCACCCAGCCGACCAGCACGACCCAGGCTTCGACGACGTCGACGCGCCGTTTGAGCACGTTGCGTCGCCACCGCCACCACCGCACGGTCAAACGCTCTGACGTTTTCATAAGCCGACACCCCCTCGTGAGCACCGGCAGGACCCTTCCAGTGTGCGCCTGACAGCCGTGAACGCTCGCCGATCAACGCCATCGGTTCGTTCCGGGGACGTGGGGCGTGGTTCAGCCGGGAGAGGCCTCGATCCGTACCCGGTCGCACCCGTCGCCGGAGAGGAAGGAGGCCATCGCCCGTCCTTCCTCGGCGACACCGGTGCGGTCGGTCCGGGAGAAGCGGCGCAGCGGGGTGACGAGCACCGTGTCCGTGTCTACGGTCCAGGTCGCGGCGACCCTGCCGTCGACCAGGACGACGCGTTCGCCGGCCACCGAGAGATGACGGTGCGCGTCGTCGATGATCCGGCTGCGGTCGTGGTAGCCGAGGATCGCGTTGTCGAACGCCGGAAGGAAGCGGACGGGTGCCGGGGTGTCGGGGTCGGGGCGGGGCGCGTCGGGGAGGTCGAGCAGTTCGCGGCCGCGCTCGTCGCGGAAGGCGACGAGTTCCTCGCGCAGGGCGGAGACCGCGCCGGGCAGTCCGGCGAGGCCGCACCAGGCGCGCAGGTCGGCCGAGGCGGCCGGGCCGTAGGCCGTCAGGTAGCGCCGCACCAGCGCCTGGCCCACGGGGTCGGAGCCGTCCGGGGCGGGCGGGTCGATCTCGCGTCCCAGCCAGGAGGAGACGAGTGCGCAGCGCACTCCCGCTTTCGTGCGCCACAGGCCGCGCGGCGGCAGTTGGACCGTGGGCAGCAGGGCGGCGACCAGCATCTCGCCGGGGGGCCGGGGCCCCGCCGCGGGCCAGCGGTCGGCGCCGGCTCGCGCGAGTTCGGGCATGGAGCGGGGTGCGCCGTCGGCCCGGACCCCCCGGCCCGCCGCGGCGAGCTCATCGGGGTCGACCCCGTCGAGCTCGCGCCGGTAGACCCCGAGGACCCGCTGGCGCAGCATGCCGTCGTGGCGAGCACGCCAGGCCAGGACATCATCGGTGGTGACCAGGTGGACGGTGCGGCGCATGAGGTGGGTGCGCACGACACGTCGCCCGGTCAGCAGGTCCGACAGCTCCGCCGGATCGAACGCCCGCAGCCGCGACCAGAGCCCGAGGAACGGCTCCTGCGGTTCCTGCGCCTGCAGACCGCCCAGGTGCGCGACGGCGTCGAGGACCGGCAGGCCGGCGCGCTCGAGGAGCAACTGCCGGGCGAGGGTGGCGCGGTTGAGCGCCCGGGCGTCGAGCACGGTCATCGGAGCACCTCGGTCTTCGGGTCGTGTGCCGGCCCGTGGTCAAGGTGCCGGGGCGGCGCGCGTGCTCACGGTCGCACGGGATGCGGTCAGGCCGTGACCGCATTCGGTGTCGGCGGGGCTCCGCGTGCAACTGTCACCTTGCTCGGTGTCGGCGTATGGCGCTGCGGTAGCCGCGGCGCCGGTGGGGGCGATGATGCCGTTGCTGACTGACTACTCCTCCTCACCTGAGTAGGCTCCACGCTGCTGCAGGGCGACGTCCCCGACGCCGTGCGCGAACTGTGGCCGGCTTCCAACAGCTCGTCGAGCATCCGCCGGCCGCCCTCACCGCTGCGCTCCATCGGTCTCACCTCCGTGCCGTACCGGACGGCTACCCGAGAAGCGGCACCTCAGAGACCGGCCCACGGACCCCGGCGGTGTGGAGCCGCCGGGAGCGGCAACGGCTCCGCGAGGCTTGGACGGGCTCTCTGCGGGTACTTCCATGGCGGAACGATCCGCCGGGGAAGGAAACGGAGGCACGGAGGCCGTGTTGCTGTCCCATTCGCTCGATCACGGAGTTCTCGTCATCACGGTCCATGAGGACCCCGGGGTCGGCGGGCGCGCCACACTCCTCGCGAAAATCAGTGACCTCGTCCAGGCCTACCGGCCGGCCCCCGTCGTCATCGTCCTCGACGAGTCGGCCGCCCGGGGCGCGGTGGTCAGCGTGGTCCTCCGGGTGCACCGCCTGTGCAGGGGGCTGGGCACACTGGTATCGGTGGCCACGCACAGCGCGCCCACCCGTCGCGCGCTCGAGGCGGGCGCCGACATGGGCGGCACGCGACTGGTCGTCCACGCGCGTGTGGACACGGCCGTCTCGACCGCGTTCGCCGCGGCGGCCTGAGGTGCGGTTCAGCGCGTCACGGCATCGTGCTCTGGGCGCTGATCAGTTCGGTGACCGCGCGCAGACCGCCCTGGGCGAGGGCGGCGCGCTGCCGGTCCGCGCCGGTACCCTCCTGCAGCAACCGGTGGATCAGGGACGTGACCTGCCGGGAGTCGCCGGATGCGTCGAGGGCGGGAGCTACGTGCCGCAGGAATTCGTAGAGCACGTCGCCGGCGCGGTGCGGTGTGCCGCCCGGGGCGATGAGGGTGTCGCCGAGGCCGTGCCGGGTGGCGTGCCACATGGCGGCCTGGAGCAGTTCGGGCGCGCAGTCGGGCAGGGGTGAGTCGTCGGCCGCTTCCGCCAGGGCGGTCTCCACAAGGGCTCGGACGATCGCGGCGAGCATGACCGCCTCGTCCGCGCGCAACTGGACGTCCAGGCACCGCACTTCGATGGTCGGGTAGGTGGCCGAGAGGCGGGCCTGCCAGTAGAGCTGACCGACGTCGGAGATCAGGCCGGACTCCAGCAGCCGTTCCACGCGCCGGTCGTAGTCTGCCGCGTCGTGGAAGTGCGGGGGCATCCCGCTGACCGGCCACCGGCTGAAGATCACCGTGCGCCAGCTCGCGAAGCCCGTGTCGTGGCCGTCCCACAGGGGCGAGTTCGCCGCCATGGCCGTCAGCGTCGGCAGCCGGGACCGGATCCGGTTGAGGACCTGCACACCCGCTTCCCGGTCGGGCACGGCCACATGCACATGTGTGCCGTTGACGAGCTGCTCCGCCACCAGCTGCGGCGCCTGGGTGACCATGGCCCGGTAGCGGGCCTGGTCGGTGACGGCGATGGGCCGGCCGTGCCGCAGCGGCGGGGTGCCGCAGACCCCGATCCGGCAGCCGTGCTGTTCGGCGGCCACACCGACGGCGTGCCTCAGCCGGAGCAGATGGCCGCCCACTTCCTCCAGGGTGTGGCAGACCGGTGTGGCCACCTCGACCTGCGCCTGGAGCAGCTCGTACTGCACTTCCTGGTCGGTCACCAGATGTCCCACGCCCGCCGCGGCGCGCACTTTGTCCGCCTGCGGTACCGGCAGGCCCGTGACCGGGTCGAGCAGCAGGTACTCCTCTTCCACGCCGATCGTCGTCATCGACCACCCTCTGTTCCGCCCGGCAGGGCCGGGCCGGATTCCGGCGTGCTTCGGGCGCACCTCAGGCAGGCGCTTCAGGCGCGCCTCACGCATCGATGGTCACCTCTCAGGGGGCACGCTCACGGGATACCGAGTGCCGCGCTCGCGTGGGGGCAAAACACGACACAGACGCAGAAAACGCTTGCACCGGAAAAGGCGCACCGCTCTGGGCCGGGTCGGTGCACTCGCCCGGTCGAATGGTTCATTCCGCCATCTGGCGCAGGGACACTCGGCGACTGACGAAGGTGATGAACCATGCCGAATAGGTTCCTCCGGGGCGGATGACCGTCCGCGCACCGTTGCTGCCGATCGAGGAACTGATGGCGACACACACTGAACCGGTTGCGCCCGTATCCACGGTGCAGCGCCGCGGCAGGGGGAAGGTGGTCGTCTCCTGGCTGACGACCACCGATCACAAGAAGATCGGGCACCTGTACCTGATCACGTCGTTCGGCTTCTTCCTGGTCGCCGGGGCGCTGGCGATGCTCATCCGGGCGGAACTGGCCCGGCCTGGGCTGCAGATCGTCTCCAGCGAGCAGTACAACCAGGCGTTCACCATGCACGGCACGATCATGCTGCTGCTGTTCGCGACGCCCACCTTCGCCGGCTTCGCCAACGCGGTCATGCCGTTGCAGATCGGCTCGCCCGACGTGGCCTTCCCCCGGCTGAACATGTTCTCGTACTGGCTGTTCCTCTTCGGCGGCCTGATCGTGCTCGGCAGCTTCCTCACCCCGCAGGGCTCCGCCGACTTCGGCTGGACCGCGTACACGCCGCTCAGCGGAGGCGAGCGCACCCCTCAGGTCGGCGGGGACCTGTGGATCATGGGGCTGGCGCTGGCCGGCTTCGGCACCATCCTCGGCTCGGTCAACTTCATCACCACCATCATCTGCATGCGCGCCCCGGGCATGACCATGTTCCGGATGCCGATCTTCACGTGGAACGTGCTGCTCACCTCGGTGCTGGTGCTGCTGGCCTTCCCGGTCCTGGCCGCCGCGCTGCTGGTGCTGGAGGCGGACCGGCGCTTCGGGGCGCAGGTGTTCAACGCCGAGAACGGGGGCGCGGTCCTGTGGCAGCACCTGTTCTGGTTCTTCGGCCACCCCGAGGTGTACATCCTGGCGCTGCCGTTCTTCGGCGTGATCACCGAGATCATCCCGGTCTTCGCACGCAAGCCGATCTTCGGATACACCGGTCTGATCGGCGCCACCGTCTCCATCGCCGGACTGTCGGTGACGGTGTGGGCTCACCACATGTTCGCCACCGGCGCGGTGCTGCTGCCGTTCTTCTCCTTCATGACGTATCTGATCGCCGTGCCGACGGGCGTGAAGTTCTTCAACTGGATCGGCACGATGTGGCGGGGCTCGCTCTCGTTCGAACCACCCATGCTGTGGGCGCTCGGATTCCTGGTCACCTTCCTCTTCGGCGGCCTGACCGGCGTCATCCTGGGCTCCCCACCGCTCGACTGGCACGTCACCGACAGCTACTTCGTGGTCGCCCACTTCCACTACGTGCTGTTCGGCACCATCGTCTTCGCGATGTTCGGCGGATTCAGCTTCTGGTGGCCGAAGATGACCGGCACGATGCTCGACCACCGCCTGGAGAAGATCCACTTCTGGACCCTGTTCGTCGGCTTCCACACCACGTTCCTGGTGCAGCACTGGCTCGGCGCCGAAGGCATGCCCCGCCGCTACGCCGACTATCTGGCCGCCGACGGTTTCACCGCCCTCAACACCGTCTCCTCGATCGGCGCATTCCTGCTCGGCCTGTCCACCCTGCCCTTCCTCTACAACGTGTGGCGGACCGCCCAGAAGGGCGAGAAGGTCGAGGTCGACGACCCCTGGGGCTTCGGCCGTTCCCTGGAGTGGGCCACGTCCTGCCCGCCGCCCCGGCACAACTTCCTCACCCTGCCCAAGATCCGCTCCGAGTCCCCCGCCTTCGACCTGCGCCACCCGGACGTGGCGAGCCTCGACGAGGCGGAGAACACCGGGCAGCGCGATGTGCTCGACGCCGAGGGACACAAGGGCGAACGGTCGTGAGACGCGCCAGGCGGGGAACACCGGCCGACGAGCGGCGCAGCGTCCTGGCCGACGAGACCGAGGGCTACCTCCTCGCCCACGCCCACCGCGACCGGGCACAGCGCGAGGCCGAGGAGCTCTGCGCCCGGATGCCGTGGCTGACCACCGCCCAGACCGAGGAACTCACCGGCCACTACGTCCGCCGACGCCTGGACGTCACCCGGCAGGCGATACTCGACACCGCGCGACGAGCCGACGAGCTCCGGCGGGAGTACGAGAGCCGCTACGCCGACCTCCGGCGCGCCCTGCTCCGACGCCACGCGGCCGGTGCGTGCGCGGTGCTGGCCTGCGCCGCGGGGGCGGGCTCACTGGCTGCCGGTGTGCTCACCCGCTGACGGTCC